>JALTOP010000502.1 GCA_027000105.1 Planctomycetaceae bacterium
CTATAATTACGCAATCAGAGACACCGGGGCCTTAATCGTCGCGTTGGCCCGGCGATTTTTGCCGTGATCCAAACCGGCCTCAACGTGCAAACGTATGTCGCTTGCGAGGGTGATTTCCGTGCACTAGTACTGATGGCGATGTCAGGCATGCACAGAATGTTCTTGTGACTTTTGCCGCGTCTCCGGTCATTTTCCAAAATTCACCATTTGATCCATTAACGTTATCTGTTACAATTCCGCCGTCGGTAGTGATGCGACTTGATGGCGTGGGTATGCATTTGCCGATATTCTTTCATGTAACGTTGTTGGGCAGAGCAACATACTTCTTACAAAGCCGATGAATTTCATTAGCCAGATTTGGCTGTGTAGTTTCAACGATTGATGAGGTCAGGAAATGTTTCATTTGCCCGCAATTTTCGCTAGTCGTGTACGCTCTTCCAGAAGGAGAACGCTTCCGCAGCAATCACGCGAGTGCTGTTTTGAGGTAAACGCGGAACTTCTGGAATCCCGCACGCTTCTTTCGGCGATTGTCTGGTCTGATGGCCCCGATTTGCCTCAACCGCGAACCGATGCTGTCGCTGTCGTCGCTCCGAATGATACCGTTTACCTGCTCGGGGGGGCTTCAACGCTTGCTACATCAACTCCCACGCTTTCTGCTTCCGGAACGGCTTGGTCAACAGGGCAGAATATCGACACTCCACGCAGTGATCTGGGGGCGGTACGTGTTGGCAATTCAATTTATCTGTTTGGCGGAACGGGCAATACCGAGGGGATCAACGAAGTCCTTCAATACGATTATAGACTGGGGGATAGCCAGGATTTGGCCAAGATGAGCAAGATCCGATACGATTTTGGCTATGCAAGCGATTCCCAAGGGCGCGTTTATGCCATCGGTGGTATTGGTGTTCGTGCTGATGGCGAAATTTGGTCAGATGCGGAACGATTTGATCCATCGACCGGAACTTGGTCGGCGATTGCCCCGCTTCCGGTGCCACTACATGGGATTTCGGCCGTTGGTGATGGGCAAGGCCATCTGTTCGTGTTCGGTGGATCGACAACGATTGGGGATGCTGGCATTCAGGGCAAGAGTTACCGCTACGACATTGCAACAGACACCTGGAGCGAGGTTGCCCCGATGTTGGTGGCTACCCGCGACAGCGCGGCAGTGATGAATGAAAATGGTGAGATTCTCGTCCTGGGAGGGATGACATCCACCGGAGCGACTGCGGCTGTTCAGGTCTACAACCCCGCGACTAATTCCTGGTCGGAGCAGACAGCCCTTCCGGAAGCTGTCTATTCACACGCTGCAGTGATCGATTCACTGGGAAGGGTAGTTGTTGCCGGTGGTTTTGATTCGGCAGGTGTGGCCACCGCTGCAGTTCGCAGATCTCAACGGCTTAATGTAGCTGAAACGGCCCCCGTTATCACCAGCACGGCCGTGACTGAAGCCTCTCTGGATAAAGTTTATACTTACGATGTCAATTCAACAGGCAATCCGGCTCCTACCTATTCTCTTGTTTCCGCTCCGAATGGAATGACTATAGATTCCACACAGGGGCTGATTTCCTGGCAGCCGGTAGCGAGCCAACTCGGCGTTCAATCTGTGACTGTTCGCGCAACCAACAGTGTGGGGTTTGTTGATCAGACATTCGACATTGCTGTTGTTGCCGATACGATTCCTCCCACGACACCAACGAATGTCACTGTTTCTGCTGCAACAGAAACGTCTATTGCACTCACATGGACACCTTCCACGGATGCTGTTGGTGTCGATCATTACGAGGTTTACAGTGTAAAACGCGTCGGTTCGAGATTTCATAAGCGTTACGTTTACACTCTGGAAGCGACTTCACCTACGCCGAATGCGACTGTCACCGGGTTATCGCCGTTATCGAGTACGCGATTGACCGTTCAGGCTGTTGATGCTGCCGGGAACAAGTCAGGACGTTCGACATTTATCACTGCGACAACACTTGCTGCCCCCGATCTGAGTTTCAAGGTGGGGACACAAACAACGGGCACGGTGCAAAGTCCTGCGAAAAAACCTTTGACGATCAAACTGTCAAGTCGGGCCAACCCTTCAGCGACTTTCTCGATCGTTTCCGGCCCGAGTTCAATGACGATCGACGCCAGCACCGGAATGGTTCACTGGACTCCAACCGTCGCCGAGATCGGTCTGCAGGAAGCAACATTCCGGGCGACAAATTCCGTCGGTAGTGCTGAGTTGACGATTTCTTTCGATATCATACCGGATGTTCCTCAGCTTTCTGTCGAATATAATCCAGTGACTGGCGGTCAACGTTACGCATTGGCTGGCACACTGTTTACCGCACAAATTCATGATGCCAGTAACACTCCCGGGACGTACAGTCTCGTCAGCGCCCCAGCGGGTATGACGATCGATTCTGCAACAGGTTTTATCTCCTGGACTCCGGTCGGTACGCAGGGTGGTTTGCAAACAGTGACGGTTCGTGATGTCAATGACGCTGGAGCGACGGATCTCACATTCGATGTCAATACCTTGTTTACAGGCGCTCCCGGAAATGTTCTGGTAACAGGAACAACTCTTTTGGAGCCGACCGCGAGTTGGAACGCTCCTCAAGGCGAGGGCGCCAATTTGGTGGCCCAATACCGAATTGATGGAGTGGCCACCTGGAGAGCTGGCCGGTTCAAGCGATCCCATCGTGTCAGTTATACTGTCCCTGCTTCACAAACGAACGTACTCATGACCGGTTTGCTGACCGGGAAAAGTTATAAATTGTCTATCGTCGCGTTAGATGCAGCAGGAAATGAGGGCTTGGCAAATACGGGAACGACATTTGTTTCAACCCCTTCTTTGCCACAGGTGAGGTGGACAGTCAATGGATTGAGCAGTGGCACCGGTGTGATTGTGGCAGGCAAGCAGGCCGAGATTGTCCTGTCTGATCAACGTCCCGATCCGAGTGTTCTCTCGCTTGTCAGCGGACCTGCAGGGCTGACATTCGATCCGACCACCAGAACTGCAACATGGACTCCCGGGGCAGGGGATGTGACTACCGGCTTTAACACAACCAATGTCACCTTTCGCGCTACCAATAATGTCGGATCAGTCGATGTTGTCGTGCCGCTCCGTGTCCTGTTTTCCGGGGCAGTTCAAAATGCAACGACGACCCGGTATGGCAATCAGGCGACAGCTTCCTGGACAGCCCCCACCGATAACGTGGCCCCTGTTTCCGGTTATCGCATCACACGTTACTGGACATGGGCTGGACGAAATCGTTCCGCGACATGGACAGTCGGGGCGGATGTGACGAGCATCACCTTCGGTTTGTCACCGACCGGGGCAGTCGTCCATAAGGGAATTTCAATTACTCCGTTGGATGCCAACGGGAACGAGGGCGTTTCAACCGGGCTTATCCGTTATGGAGAGCGCCAGAACAACCTTCCCCCGATTGCGGTTGATGATTCATATCAGGCAACCGAGGATACAAAACTTGTCGTTAACGTGGCCGATGGAGTACGGGCCAACGATATCGATACCGATAACACTCCTCTCATCAATCCGCTAGTGGTCTACCTCGTTTCGGGGCCCGGGCATGGGACACTTTCCCTGAACACAAACGGTTCGTTCAACTACACTCCCGATAAAAATTTCAACGGTGTCGATTCATTTACCTATTGGGTCAACGATGGCAAATTCAACAGTAATGTTGCTACAGCAACAATCAATGTCGCGGCCGTAAACGATGCTCCGAGCGCCCTCGATGATTACTATCAGGTGAGCGGGGGAAATCCCCTTGTTGTCGATGCCGCTCATGGCCTGCTTGCAAATGATAGCGATGTTGATGGTGATCCGCTTTCAGTTGCTGTCGTGAGCAACCCCGCAAATGGGCAACTGACTCTGAATGCTGACGGAAGTTTCACCTACACTGCCAACGCCGGCTTTACCGGGACGGATCGATTTACTTACGTTGCTTCCGATGCATCGCTGAATAGCCGCACTGCGACGGTCTCTATTTCCGTTGGACAGGTTCCACCCCCCTCGACCGGCACCAAATTTTACTCCGTGGATTACGCGAGCCACGGAACATTCGAGTACACTGCAAACGGGACGCTTGTTGAGAATTACGCCCTGGCCAATGCAAACAGAAAGCCTCTGGGCGTCACCTCAAATGCCAGCGGTTCTCTGGTTTGGACAATTGACAAAAGCAGAAGGGTTTTTGTCTACGACAACGCAGGAAACCAGCTTGGTTCGTGGATAGCCAAAGGGTTGAGGAAACCGGAAGGTATCGCAACCGACGGGATTGATGTTTGGATTGTCGATCGGGTTCGCGATCGGGTTTATCGTTATGCGGGAGCTGCGAATCGCCGGGCCGGATCGATTGGCGCTACAGACAGCTTTGCACTCCATCGTGCCAACAGAAACCCCAAGGGAATCACCACCGATGGCACAACCATTTGGGTTGTCAATAGTGCAAGAAAGGCAGACGTCGTTTTCAAATACAACCGGACAGGCCGACTGATTGGCCATTGGAGACTCGACCCGGCAAATGCCAATCCTACCGGGATTACGATTGATCCGAGCAACGTTCAACATGTCTGGGTTTCTGACAACCGCTCCGATAGCGTTTTCCAGTATAACAATGGTGCCAATCGCAAGAATGGTACACCGACAGCAGATTCTGTTTTCACCTTGAATTCAGCCAACTTGAACGTGCAGGGTATTGCCGATCCACTGGCAGGCCAGACAGCTCTGCAACCAATAAACGACACAGAAGCGGCTTCAATAACAGAAGACAATTCAGACGACGCACTGCCAGCCTCGCTGTTAACGAGCGTCGAACTGTCAAACCCACTCGCCTGGTCCGTTTCGACCAGTCGAGTTCAAGAGGGGCTTTTCGAACACCTACGCAACTCCCATAATCTTTTTGCATCTGTTTCACAATGGGAAATTCCGTCCGATACAGACGGACTGGCATCGGTTCCGAATAGTCTATCGACCGGCAAAGCTGATTCATTGCTGAAATTCGTTGAGATTGCAGATCCCAAGAAGGTGGGGGTAGCGGTAGATGCCACTTCGAAAGAAAATGGGAATTTGACAGACAACCTGGAAACTCTTTTTGCTGATGCTTCTCTGCTTGCCCGGATTTGGGGGCTATGATCGCTCATGGTCAGCCCCGGTTGCTTGCTTAATCAGTCGTGAGGCAACCTGACTGCGCAGCAAATCAATTTGCGGTGGAGCAAAACAGAAGTATCGCGAGTTTCCCTTACGAAGAATAGCCGGGCGGCGGGGAATCGGGAGTGTTGAAACGTTCTTCTTTCCACGGGTCACCGTGGTTGTGGTAGCCTTGGCGTTCCCAGTAGCCGGGCTGGTCTTCTGCGACAAACTGGATTGAATTGAGCCACTTGGCACTTTTCCACGCATAAAGCAGCGGCACAACCAAACGCACCGGCCCGCCGTGATCGGCATCAAGAAGTTCTCCGTCGTGTGTATCACACAGCAGCGCATCTTCCGAAAGAAAATTTTCGAGCGGAAGATTTGTTGTCCATCCGTTATCATAGGCACCGGGAAGAACAAACCGGGCTTCCGGTTGCACACCGACCATTTCTGCAATCAGCTTAGTGGAAACTCCTTCCCACAGATTAGCCAGTCGCGACCATTTGGTAACACAGTGAAAATCGGAAAAAACTTTCACCCGAGGCAATTGTCTGAACTCCTCCCAGTTGAGTGTGATCGGATTATCGACCAGGCCTCCAATTGATAGCGACCACTCCTGTTGCGAGATATTCATTACCGGCCCCGCCTGCAACACCGGCCATTTGCGTGTGCGGGATTGCCCCGGCGGTATCCGGTTTTCCCGCAATGTGTCTGCACTGATAATGATGTCTTCGGGCAAGTCCTGCGAAGTAGCCGGTTCACCTGTTTGATATTTCGGATCTGTTGACATCAGCGCTCCCTGTAATATGGGGGTGAGATGGCAACCTACAGATTTTGCCATCTCAATTCACGTATTTTTGTGACGAGCATCAATATGGGGCAAACAGACATTTCAATATGCCTCACGATGCTTCGGTAGAACTTTTTGCTGCTTCTTTATTCCTGGTGACAAATACGCCGACGCGAACTTGATGTTCGGGATGCTCTGCCGGGGAGACTTGTTGGACGACACCAATGAAGATATCGTGTCCCGCTTTCAGGATTGTTGAAATTTCACGATTTTCCCCACGCGGAACGTAACCAATTTTATTCCCGTTATATCGTAATTCCACGGCGTATTCATCGTGGATGTTGTTGGTCTCGGGAACAAGCTCGATGCGGGAACCGATTTTCAGCTCGCTAAACAGAAAAGAGCCTTGATAGTAGCTGAACCCGGCAACATGGAATGATGTAAGGAACAGGTAATCCATCTTCATACCTGCTGCAGATACCGCAATCATTTTATTATCAGGCGAGTTCATCTGGCTCCCTTTTTCGAAAATGGTTACAGAATTGGGAGTGACCTGTTCCCCCTGGAATCCTCATCCGCCGCTGCTTCCGGGGCAGGGGGATATTGGTCAATGTATTCGTAATGCACGTTACGTTGACGGGGGATGTAGCCCGCTTCAGTGATGCAGCGTTTAATCGAATTTAATGTCAGATGATGAACGGTCCCGGCTTGTGATACAACATTTTCTTCGAGCATCAAACTGCCCATATCGTTGGCGCCGAAATTGAGACCGATCTGGCCGATTTTTTCGCCTTGTGTTACCCAGGACGACTGTATGTTTTTGAAGTTATCGAGATACAGCCGGCTGACCGCCTGCGTTTTGAGGTACTCGAACGCACCAGCGGGCGGGATATCTTCCATCGCCGTATGTTCGGGTTGCATCGTCCAACTGATGAACGCGGTGAACCCCCCCGTTTCGTCTTGCAGTTGCCGCAGTCGTTCAAAATGCTCAATCCGTTCCGCCAGTGTTTCGATGTGCCCGAACATCATCGTCGCTGTCGAACGTCCGCCCAGTTGATGCCAGACGCGATGCACGTTGAGCCAATCATCTGTCAACGATTTCCCTCGCGTAATTTCCTTGCGGACACGATCAACAAGAATCTCACCGCCACCGCCGGGGATGCTGCCCAGGCCCGCTTCCTTGAGTCGTTCAAGAACAGTTTGAAGAGGCAATTTGCTGATCTTTGTAAAGTGATGAATTTCGGGTGGGCTGAAGCCGTGAATGTTGACTTGCGGAAAATCGGTTTTGATCCCTCGTAACATTTCTTCATACCATTCCAGTGGGAGTTTGGGATGCAGCCCCCCTTGAATGAGAATTTGATCGCCTCCCATATCGACTGTTTCCTGAATCTTCTGATGCAGTTGCTCGGGCGATAGAACGTAGACATCGGGATGGTTAGGCGGGCGATAGAATGCACAGAAATTGCAGACGGCAGTGCACGCATTCGTGTAATTGATGTTACGGTCGATGTTATAGGTGCGAAACGGTTCAGGGTGCAGTCGCTGACAAACCGCATGAGCCGCCTTTCCGATCGCGGTCAAATCATGTGATTCGAGCAAGCGCAACCCTTCTTCGGGGGTCAGTCGCTCACCAGCAACGGCTCGTTCGAGAATCGGACCAATATCGAATTTCGTCTGGCTAATCATGTTCTGGTATCTCTCGGAAAATCTGCCTGTTTTCTAACTGGAACGCGGCTTGCATACCTATAATCGCAATTTATCGCCCCTTATTGCAACTTGGGGGGAAGACAGAAAATATCAGGCATATATCATTATCAAACGCGTCCGATGATGTGGAATGTTCTTCCGTTTTTTCAAACACGAAATGACAAAAACATTCCACATCAATTACTGCCCGCAGCAGTCAAATGGACAGCTTACCATGACTGATCTTCAAGTTATAGCGCAACGAAATTCACCGAGGGGATTTTTTGCGAATTGCTTTCGGCAAAAGACCGGAGCAGGCGGCGGAAATAGAATCCTGAATGAAGTTACAGTTTGCATTCCTGTTGAAAAGATCAAGCGGCGTGTTTTTCAGGGGTTGCACGAACGGGGACAACCTGGTCGCCCGATACCTGATACCAGTTCGTCGCCGTTTCCCAGGGAGATTGGGCGACATCAGGAGTTGGCCAGCTTTCCAACTGATATCCGTCTCCTCCGGGAATAACCGAAGGGGCGAGGTTCAGCCGATCAGCGATCATTTCTTCGATCATCCCGGCTGCTCGTGGAGCAAAAGCCAACTTGGTAGGCCAACAGGTCAGCACGTTTTTACGTAATAAGACCTGCGGAGCATCAGGCCGCAGCCCCAGCGAATTTTTCTTTTCTGCCCGATCAACTCGATAGGTTGCAAACTTCAGGTCTTGCACATTCAAACCAGGCAAAATGGATTTCAATTCTTGTGCAGCGTGCTGAATCAGTTCTTCAGTTTCCATGGAAACTCCGAGTTCGGCGATCTGGCCGCCCAATTGCCAGACAGTTTCTCCTTCCGAGATTACTTCGGAGGTGATTGTCATTCTCGTTTTGGCACCATCAACACAGTGTCCTTGAAACATCTCAAGCCCACCACGTACAAGAACCATTTGCAAGGGCCGGCGTTGCATCGGTTGTTTTCGACCGGCTCTCTCATTCAACTGCTGATTTCCGATACCCGCTGTCATCACAACGCATCGGGGAGTCAGGTAGAGTTCATCTCCACGACATCGAATTGTCACTGAGTTCACCGTTCCGGATTGAGAACACGAAAACTCGATCCCATTTTCCTTATTGCACAACAGCAACGCTTCCCGATTGCGTTCTCTGAGACACCGAAGAACAGAACCGGGAGAGACGACCTGTTCATCGAGACGATAAACAGTGCCCGGAGATTGTTTCAGTAAATCGGGCCGATGGGAAACAGGGATCATTTCCGGTTTGACACGCAACTGAAGTGACGCTCCCCACATTCCGGCCTGCGAAGCGATTGAATCAGTTTGCCATAGATAACAACAATGGGAACGAATAGTTGCGTTTGATAAATCCGGATCACGTTGCCCGCTCAAGCACTCACGCCAAATCAGAGGCATCTCACGGATTTCGTTGGCAGAGGCAGTTAGAACACCTCGCAAAGAGTATTTCAAGCCGCCATGAATGATCCCTTGGGATGTGATCGTCTGGCCATGTCCCAAGGATCGGTTTTCCACCAAAAACGCACGATAGCCATGCCGTCGGAGTTGATCTACTGTCCACAGCCCGGCAATTCCGCCACCAATTATCAATACATCGACATCCATTTCGACAGTACCTCTTTGCCATCACGACAATCAAGATTCGTGTAATTCCCACTCCTGTGTCCATTGTAGCAGTTCGCCCCAGTTTTAATCCAGACGAATTCAACTGAATGCAGTTTGGGGATTCGTAACCCTCGATGCGCAACTCTGTTCCGGTAGAAAACATGCAAAGTTTGGGCATCCCATTTGCGGAATCCCGGGATGATGGTTACAAGCTCGCCTTTCAATGAGTGGGCCTTTGTCTGTTGACCAGATTTCCAATACCATTTGTCCTTCTCAGATATGATTGGAACAGATTAGCTGGACAGCGCCAGGTTCTTTTGGTGTCGGTTAGCGTGGTGGGGGTTTGGGGTAAACGGATTGGATGATTTCGGGATCTATTCCCAGTTCTGCCAGGCGTTTGCGTCTTGTTTTCGGTGAGATTTTGCTGCCTGAGCATTGCGATGAGCGTAATATTTCTGCCGGTTGGCTTCCTCTTCGTATCGCTGCTGCCGAGAACGGGGCGGCAAGCCAATCGAATCGATAAACACGTTGGCGGCGCGGCGGATCATCGACCCACTCACGAGGCAAGTACAGTTGGGCGTCCAAAAGGCAAGCAAATCCGGGAGCCGAATACGCCAACGCAACATGGTTGATGCAGTTTTCCAT
>JALTOP010000503.1:0-754 GCA_027000105.1 Planctomycetaceae bacterium
GGAACCGAAATTGGCCGGGCCACCAAAAACGCGGGTCGGGTTGATGGTGATAAAGCCAGGTAAATCCTTGTTCTCCGATCCCAGTCCATAAACAATCCAGGAACCGATTGAAGGACGCACAAACGCGAAGCTGCCTGTATGCAATAACGGAATAGCTCGCGGGTGAGCACTGCTGTCGGTCTTCATGCTGCGGATCAAACAGAGATCATCAGCGCACTGCGCCAGATAGGGGTGCAATTCCGAAATCCACAGCCCGCTTTCCTGATGTTGTTTGAACTTCCACGGTGAACCGAACAGCTTTGTTTTCTTCTTCTTGTCGAACTCTTTTCCATCACTTTTATTGAGAGCAGGTTTATAATCGAACGTATCCATCTGCGACGGGCCGCCCCGCATGAATAGAAAGATCACCCGTTTTGCTTTGGGCGGAAAATGTGGTGCGGGAGCATCTCCCAGGCTGCTCGCCGAAACCCCCGCCTGCACATTCAGGCCGAAGCTGGAAGCAGCCAGGCACCCCAAACCTGCCCCGATTCCCTTGATCGCCTGCCGACGCGAGACGGAATAAGTGCTGCTGTGACAACCGTTGTTGTTTTGTTGAAGTGGCTTGTTCATTGTTTTTCTCCCCGGTTTTCTCCCTGAAATTGGGTTGTTCCCGATTTTGCAGGAATCCTGCTTCTGTTTATTTTCGGGTTAAAATGGTAGTCTGTTTTTGCTGGGGTGGCTGAATCAGATAACGGAACTCTGCACTACTGAAAAT
>JALTOP010000503.1:764-2512 GCA_027000105.1 Planctomycetaceae bacterium
ATATCTTTTGACATGAGCTATTTCATCCGTACTTGGCCGACGATTCAAGGCCCTCAAATAGGCAAGTCGGATGCGTGCTTCCACATCCTGGGGAGCCTGTTTCATCAACAGCTTCGCCGTTGCTTCGGACTGCGTGAGAATGAAATCGTTATTCAGGAAAAAGAGCGCCTGCTTGGCTGTTGTTGTCGTTGCCCGCTGGCCGACAACCAGACTGGAAGAAGCGAAATCGAATTCCTGAAAGATGTGCGGTTCGTAATTTCGCACGATTGGTAAATAGACAGAACGCTTTTTGCTGGGCGGATTCAGTTTTTCGTAAGGAACATCCCGGGCCAGTTTCTGTCCGATCGGCGTAACCGTTGAACCTTCCGCGGGAGTCAGGTCGAGTTCGCCACTGACAGCCAGAATTGCGTCCCTGATCGCTTCAGCTTCCAGTCGTCGAGCCGTTGCTTTCCAAAGATAGACATTTTGCGGATCGATCAGGCGGTTCGCCTCGTCATCGACCGTACTCAGCCGATACGTACGGCTCAGCACGAGCATGCGGATCATCTTCTTCACTGACCACTTATTCTCCACAAAAGTGATCGCCAGAAAGTCGAGCAGTTCCGGATGTGTGGGCGGTTTGCCGATCGTTCCAAAGTTGTTCGGCGTCGGTACAATCCCGATACCAAACAGATGTTGCCAAATGCGATTCACCATCACGCGGGAAACCAGCGGATTGCTCGGATCAGTCATCCATTTGGCCAACTCCAGTCGTCCACAGGAGTTGCTGGCGATTGTCGGTGTTTGCTTGACAGGTACTGCAGAAAGGAAGCCGCGAGGCGCCTTTTCCCCCTTTGTGTTCGGATTCCCCCCGACGGCGACGGTGAGATCAATCGCTTTCCCCTGAGCCACGCCCATCGCATATTTCGGTTGTTTTGGGGCGTTCTTCTCCAGTTCCTTGATCTGTTTTTTCAGCTTTTCGATCTTCGCTTTCGCCTCGGCAATCGCTTTCTTGTCCTGCTTCTTTTCATCCATGTTTTCCAGCTTCAGGCGAAGTCCGTCGGCTGCCTTCAATTCCTTATTGAGCTTGTTGATCTTCTCCAGGTGAGCCAGATACTTCTTGTTCAACTCGACCGCGTTTTCACCAAATGGGATTAACGGAGAGGGATGGTTCGAGTATTTGATCGTTTTGGTGCCGTAGAGTGTTTTCGTACTCTGGAAGATGGAACCGAGCGCGTAATAATCTTTCGTCGGGATCGGGTCGAATTTGTGATCGTGGCAGCGGGCACAAGCCACAGTCAGTCCGAGAAATGTTTTCGTGACTGTCTTGATTTGATCATCTGCCAGGTCGTATCTGAATTCCGTACTTGAAGCGTTGTGTCTTTTGGGGCCAATCGCCAGGAAACCGGTCGCGAGCAGATTTTCTTCCCTTTCTTTCTGATCCTTTGCTTCAAGCAGATCGCCGGCCAGTTGCTCGGTAAGGAATCGATCGTACGGTTTATCCTTATTGAACGCGGCAATGACATAATCCCGGTAAGGCCAGGCATGCGGATAGGTGAAGTTGAATTCCATTCCACTCGATTCCGCATAGCGGGCCAAATCGAGCCAGTGCCTTCCCCAGCGTTCCCCGAAGTGTGGTGAGCTCAACAATTCATCAACCACTTTTGTATAAGCCTCGGTTGTCGGATTTTTTGTGAATGCTTCGACCTGTTCAGGAGAAGGGGGCAGACCGATCAAATCGAAATAGACCCGGCGCAACAGGGCTTCCG
>JALTOP010000504.1 GCA_027000105.1 Planctomycetaceae bacterium
TTCTTGCTTGTTATGATCGCGACAGGAACCGCTGCTTCGTTACAGGCGGATGACTGGAAACAGTGGCGCGGCCCACACAGAGCCGGGAAATGTCTGGAGACGGGATTGAAGTTTCCTTCAGGGGATGGGGCTCCCAAACTACTTTTCATGACTGAAGGTTTTGGCAAGGGGTACGCCGGTGTCTCGGTCGTGAAGGGCAGGGTTTACACCGATGGCAATCAGGAAAATGCACAGGTTGTTGTTGCGGCCGATGCCGATACCGGAAAAATTCTTTGGAAAACACCAATCACGAAAGGAAACCCGGAACATAGTTATCCGGGCTCACGTTGTACGCCCACTTACGATCAAGGGCGGTTATACGTGACGGCTTCTTCAGGAAAAATCGCCTGTCTCGATGCGAATAGTGGATCACTTATCTGGGAGAAGGATTTTGCTACCGAGTGGAAAGGCAAAATGATGTCTATCTGGGGCTATTCCGAATCGCCGCTGGTTGATGGCGATCGTGTTTTATGCACCCCCGGCGGCCCTGATGCCATGATCGTCTGTCTCGACAAGAAAAACGGTAAGGAAATCTGGCGCTCTGCCGTTCCCCAAATTGGAAAAGAAGGTAAGGACGGGGCCGGGTATTCCTCTATCGTTATTTCGCATGGTGCAGGCGTTAAACAGTATGTGCAGCTCATTGGACGGGGAGTGATCGGCGTTCGTGCTTCTGATGGCAAGTATCTTTGGGGATATAATCAGGTGGCCAACGAAGTCGCCAACATTCCGACACCTGTTGTGAATGGCGATTATGTCTTTGCAACATCCAGCTACGGCGGGGGTGGTTCTGTCCTTCTCAAGCTCAAACGTTCCGGTGATGGCGTGGACGCACAGGAGGTTTACTGGTTGGAAAAAAGAACCTTTAATAACCATCATGGTGGCGTTGTCCTGGTGGATGGCTACATCTACGGGGGACACAACCAGAACAAAGGCTTCCCGACCTGCCTGGATTTCAAAACGGGAAAAATTGCTTGGGGCGGCTCTAAATTGCGAGGAGAAGGCAAAGGTTCCGCAGCCGTCCTGTATGCTGATGGAAAACTGATTTTCCGTTATGAAGACGGGCTGGTTGTCATACTCGAAGCGACTCCCAGGGAATATCGGGTTCTCGGCAAATTCGAACCTGAGTATCAAAAAGGGAAAAGTTGGTCACATCCCGTTATCTCCAACGGAAAGCTGTATCTTCGAGAGCAGGATAAATTGATGTGTTACGACTTGCGGCCATAGTTGCTGGCAGCCAGAATCGCAAGAACCGGAAAGAGCGGCGCTCTCATCCGGGCATTGGACCAATAGACAGAGTGAACCGTTGCAAAGGTGATGACCATTGCCAAGGCGGGTAACCACTTTTTTCGCCTGTTTGCAGGTTGTCGCAATACGAAAATGATTCCGGCAAACGCGAAAAGATAAACGGCAAGATAGAAAAAGGCTGCCCCCCAATAGATGACGGGATTCATCGAACGGGCCTGCGGGCCTGTCGGAACCGGTGACCAGAATCGGATTTCTCGAAGCAAAGAGGCTCGCAGAAACATCAGCGGTTCTGTCTGGATGTTTTTGATCGCTCGGTTGTATTGGGCACGGTCGCGTTCAAATTCTGAAGTCAGCCCCTGTTCATCAAGTTGAGAATTCAATTTTCTGATCCAGTTTGACTGGCTGCGAGAATCATCAGCGTCGTAATCTCCCCAGGTCGTGCCGAGCGGTTGGCGAACGACGGCATCATAAAAAACCGGGTTATTTCCCAACAGAAGCGTGTACCCGCCATGTGTCGTGGTTAATTTGAAATGACCGAATACCTGTAAATTGCGAACTCCCCAGGGAAGCATGGTTATCATTGCGGCAGCCCCGACCAAAACAATACAGAGAGTTGATTTGATCGCCCGCTCCAGACGATTCATTTCTCCGAGATCATTCAGCAGGTAAAGCAGCCAGAGCACGGGCAGCATCGGAAGCAGTGAAGGACGGCAAAGTGCAGTGATTCCGAAAGCAAAGCCGGTCAGCAAATAGTCATTCCAGGAAGGTCGCTGGTCGGCCCGACTCCAAAGCCAAAGCATTGTGGTTGACAGGGCGGTGAAAACAACTTCTGTCATTGGCAGTGTCGTGTA
The DNA here is from genome assembly GCA_027000105.1 of Planctomycetaceae bacterium. GTDB lineage: Bacteria > Planctomycetota > Planctomycetia > Planctomycetales > Planctomycetaceae > Rubinisphaera. The sequence continues at coordinate 2,136 of JALTOP010000504.1, forward strand.
CCTGAGAAGAATCGGATCGATAGCAACAAGCAGACCGGCAATCAGTGCTCCTCGGTTCAGCCCGAGACGCTCTCCCAATTTTACCGTTATCCCAATTGTCACTCCCCCCGCAATAAGGTGCAAAATCGCGATACCAGGCGTGCCGAAGATGCCCGTCAATGCCGCCACGAGTAACGGATAGAGAGGAGGCCTGAACGCGGTCGGTTGATCCGTTCCCGGAGTGCAAAAGCCGACTCCCTGAAGAAGATTGTCGGCTATCCCGAGATAGGCGTCACGGTCATCTGAAAATTCATCAAAACGAATAACGATCAGCACCAGACGCAGTAGCACTCCTGCCAGGATCAGATAACTTAATCGGTTGGAGGAATTTCG
>JALTOP010000505.1 GCA_027000105.1 Planctomycetaceae bacterium
GATTGCCGGGAACGCGCAGCATGTCACCAAAAGTCGTAACCAATGTTTGGGGTCGCATCGAAAGCTGAATGGCGTTTTGGATGACGCAGGCCGGTGTGACACAAACCGGACAACCCGGGCCATGGATCAGTTCTACACAATCAGATAGTGCTTCATCAATTCCCGAACGGAGCAGGGCGTGTGTCTGCCCGCCACATACTTCCATGATCGTCCATCGCCGGGTGCATTGCTTGCGAATGCGATCCAGTAAATGGCGAGCATGCTGCGGGTCTCGATAGTCAGAGAGATATTTCAATTTATGTCTCCCTCTGTCGAATCCAGCAATTGCTGTAATGTATCGAGTTGTTGTGAGGCTGCCTGCGCGTCAATTCTGCATATGGCCATCCCGGCATGAACGATGACATAATCACCAATTTCCGCTTCTTCGACGCAGGCCATGTGACAGACTTTCCGCACGCCTTCAAACTCGATTTCGGCCTTCGAGAACAGAGGTGTCCGATCGATCCAGCGAACAACTTTTCCAGGAACTCCCAGGCACATTGTTCTGTTATTCTCCTGTTGCTGGTGGTTCACGGAATTCGTGCAGCGGTAATTGCCAGTTGTCCCGCTGACAGGCCGCCATCGTTGATCGGTATTTTTTCCGGGAAGACGACCGTTCGGGAGGCTTGCTCAAATTTATCTACAAGCAATTCGACCAGAACCCGATTTTGAAAACACCCCCCGGCCAGTACGACAGGATAGTCCGGAAAATAGTGACAGACACGAAAGATCCCCGAAGCAAGCCCCCGGTGAAAGCGGGTCGCGATCGATGACCGCGGAGTCCCGGATTCATAATCATCAACGATTTGCCTGATGACCGGACGCCAGTCGAGTTCGATCATACGGTCATTCATATCAATATCAAAGTCGTACTCGTCCATTTCTTCCCGACTGACTCGAGATTCCAGCAGCATTGCCAGTTGGCTTTCATAACTGACTGTCCCCTTCCCGAAAACCAGCGCCGCCACTCCATCAAACAGACGGCCGGCGCTTGTCGTGAGAAAACTGAATGGTTTGCTGTTCAACGTCTTGCAGACTGCTTCCACTTCAAACGTTTGCCGATCCGGGAAGAATTGATGGATCAGGGAGATCGCTTTCCTGTTGTCGAAACTTTTCTCGAGAAGGGAGGCAGCAACTCGCCACGGATCACGAATTGCCATTTCTCCACCACACAATGAGAAAGGCGAAACAGAAGCAACCCGCTGGAAATCCTGTGAAGTTGTCAGCAGAAACTCGCCTCCCCACACTGTCTCATCAGTCCCCCATCCTGTTCCGTCAAACGCGATTCCCAGAACCCGGTTCTGCAGTAGACCGTGTTCAATCATTCCCGAAACAATGTGGGCGTGATGATGCTGAATCCCCTGTAACTTTTCCGAATGTTTATGAGCCAAATCTGTTGAGTAATAATCGGGGTGGAGATCGTGAGCATACGTTGCCTCTGGAATTCCATAAAGGGAAGTGAGCCTGTTCAGCGTCAAGTCGAGGTGATCCCGCATCGATAGGGATTCCAGATCACCAATGTGGGGGCCGAGTACGGCTTGTTGAGTGTTGGAAGCGGCAAGTGAATTTTTCTGGTGTCCTCCCGTCGCCACGGTATGATGCCTGGCTTGAACGGGCAGGGAAAGTGGTGCCAGTCCCCGGGCCAGTCGAACCGTAATGGTTTTCCCCGTAACAACCTGCACAACGCTATCATCGACTGCGTTGAGGACAGGGCGGTCGTGATGCAGAAAACAGTCTGCGATACCGCCCAGTCTTTCTTCGGCTTCTTCCACACTGGTTGCCAGCGGTTCGCCTTCACGGTTTCCGCTTGTCACAACCAGCGGTTTGCCGAACAGTTCTGCGATCCAATAGTGGAGGGCGCTGGTGGGCAACATGATTCCCAGCGTGTTGAGGCCGGGAGAGACTGCGGACGCGATAGCAGTATCCGGTTTGCCTTGTAGAATGACAATCGGGTTGGCGGAACTGCCCAATACACTCCGCTCCTTGGAGGAAAGAGTCGCGTATTCTTCTGCCTCCCCGATAGTGGCGACCATGATGGCAAACGGTTTTTCTCGACGTTTTTTTCGCTCACGAAGTATCTTCACGGCTCTGTTGTCCGTTGCATCAACCAGTAGCTGATACCCACCCAATCCGCGGATGGCAACAATGTTACTTTCCTCCATCTTCCTGCAGATTAACTGAATCGCTTCCATGTTGTGTGAAACCGGTTCCCCCGATTTATCAGTTACCCAGGCCTGCGGGCCACATTGAGGGCAACTGGTTGTCTGCGCATGGAATCGGCGATTGTGACTCTGGGAGTATTCCCGTTCACAGGCAGGACACAATTTGAAACGGGCCATGGCTGTTTCATCCCGTTCGTAGGGCATCTTTTCAATGATGCTGTAACGCGGGCCACAATTGCAACAACTGATAAATAAATCCCGGTAACGCCTGTTGGTCGGATCTTTCGATTCCTGCAGGCACTGT
>JALTOP010000506.1 GCA_027000105.1 Planctomycetaceae bacterium
GCCTGTAGCCTTTTTCGCGATCTTCAAAACCGATCGCATCGGGACAGAACACCACATAACCTTCCCGGGCAAGCGCTACCCCGGTGTGGTGCATTTTGTTCCCGGCCAGTCCTGCCGGTTCGCTCTTACCCAGGTGCCAGTGTCCGGCATGTTGATGCCAGGCACAGACTGCTGCCGCGGGGGAAGAGGGGTTGACTCCGTCCGGAAGCAGAAGATAACCGGCTACACGTTCGCCCGGTTCCAGATCGTACAGAATTTTCTCGATGCGATAACCGCTTTTCGGAATCGTCTCCGTCACTTCCGGATTCAACGGACAGGGTTCGGGCCATTCACCGCCGAGACATTCCTGCAGTCTTTCACGAAACATCGGATCCGCCATCAATCGGACACCTTTCCAGTTGTTAATTGTTCCAGGTTATACCGAACTGAAAATTGCAACAGAGGAGCAGGCCATTCTGAAAAACGCGACAGGGATCAGGCGCGAATCATATCAATCGGTTTTGCTTCCCGCGATTTCGGGCCGAGTTTTTCTTTGGCCCCCATTGCCTGCAGCATCGTGTTGTAGACATCGATTCCCTCTGCGCCTACATCCATGATCTGTCCTGTTTTGAAGCGATTGTTGGCTCCACTGATCGCGTGAAAAATACCGGACAGTTCGCGTTTGACATCGTTGTGACGCCCATCCCCCGATTCCGTGGAAACGGTAATCAGCGAATTTTCGAGGATCGATTTTCCGTTCGCTTCCCTGGTCTGATCGAGACGGGACAGAAAGTAGGCAACCTGGTTCACCGTCATGTGAATATGCGCGCGAAGCTGTTCGTTCTTTTTCTTCTCGTTATAGCGATGCCACCATTCATGGGAACATCCGGCAGAACCGGAACGATTCAACTGCTTTTCATCATCGAACGAGAAAATTTTTCTGCCATTGTAAACGTAGTCGCCCTTGATCCGCAGTCTTTCTCCTGCCGCCAGAAATGTCAATGAACCGAAACGAACCCGATCCAGTTCGATGGCCAGAGCGTACAGATCGGCCATCAGCCGCCATTCGCTGATCAAGTCATCCAGCGGCATGTCGATCCCTTCGCCTCCCGGATCAGCTGAACCGCCATGAGCAAGTTTCGACCTCTGTGGAAGTGGCGGGGCTCCCTTGAGGCGGTGTTTCATTTCGTAGGCACGCTGTTCGTATTCGCGAACACGATCCAGATGATCTGCAATGCGCCCCTTGGATGCGGCTCCAAGTGGCGAATTCGGTCCTTTGTAGTAACGATATTGATCGATTACCGAATCGAGAACGCTACGTTTGAGCCGTTCGCGACGTAAATCGGTCTTATCCGAAGTGAGCTGGATCGATCCGAAAACACGCTCAAAAAGGTCGCGCGGTTTTTCCTGGATCGATGCGGCAACCGTCCCATCGGAATTGTAACTGTGAACGTATCGGCCCACTCGACTGCGGCGAAAATAAGTTCCACCGATCAACGTCGGAACCATGCCCCTGGGTAAGCCTTTCGGGTGATGGGCTTTGCGAATGACCTGATCAATCGATGGCCCGCCCGCCTTGGCCTCACCATTGGGAGGTTCCGCAGTGAAGGAAGCCGAAGCTCCGTCATAATGCGCATTGATTCCACTTTGATCAGCACGAACCTGATCGACATTCCGCATGATCAGCAACTTTTTCTGAAGCGGTTGGAGTGGTTCAAGGACACCCGCAAACCCTTCTTTTTGTAGCGGTGCAGGAATGCCGAGACCAAAAAAAACATTGAATGCACGAACGGGAACACTTGCACGCGGATCCGCCAGAACAGGACAGGCGAGCATCTCCTCCAGAAGCGGCAAACCGATCGTGATCCCCCCGATTCCCTTCAGAACTGTTCGTCGATCCATTAGAGTCTTCTTCATCGATTTTTCTCCGTTACTGCATCTCCGTTACTGTTTCTCTGTTCGTGTTTTTTGAACCAGATCACTGAGGATGATGGCTGTGATGGTCGATTCGTAAGTTCCCCCGTTTTTCCGGGCACGCTGATGGATTTTTTCTACAACGCGCGCATCGAGGGCTGTAAGCGGTCTGCCGATGGAAAATTGTGTCAGCTTCCAGGTCAATGTTTTTTTGACGCGTTCACTCTCTGCCAATCGGTTCATCAACTCGGCTGAATTCCCGTAAGCAACCAGGCGGGCTTCTCCTGGAAAGAGAATTTCGCCATCATCGCGCAGTTTGTTGTTGAACCGGTCAACTTCGTGATAAGTGCCAAGACCATCGAACTTCTCCAGACCAAAAGCGAGTGGTTCAAAACGGATGTGACATCCCCCGCAACCGGGATTGGCGATTCTCGTCAATGAGATATCCCGCTGTGTCCGCCCCGGTGTCGAAGGAGTTTTCGTCGTATCAACACCGGGCGGCGGATCTTTCACCACGCCTCTGAGAAGTTCATGCATGACAAACAGACCACGCGTGACCATCGAGGCATCGTCTCCCCCGACGGTCAAAACGGCCCCCTGTG
>JALTOP010000507.1:0-3228 GCA_027000105.1 Planctomycetaceae bacterium
ATTCTCCAGTTCGCAGGCGGCTCTTGTCGATGCCTTGCTGGCGACACAGGAGAATGTCAACTACGACAAAAAGTTTGTCGCCTGGCGGAAAAAACTGGCTGAATTCAGCGGTGTCAAACCGGTTGAAGAACCGAAGTCATTTCAGGGAGAACTGCGGGACTATCAGCGGGAGGGGCTTGGCTGGTTGAGTTTCCTCGAAGAATTCCAGTTTGGAGGCTGCCTGGCTGATGACATGGGCTTGGGGAAAACGATCCAGATACTCGCTTTTCTCTCCCGGCGTTACGAGATGAAAGAGGATCATGATCCCAGCTTGATTGTCGTTCCCAAATCGTTGCTTTTCAACTGGCAACGTGAAATAAAGCGATTCACTCCTCACCTGAAAGTCCTCGAGTATTCCGGCAGTGAAAGAGCGGGATTACGCGACCAGTTCCAGAAGTACGATATGATTCTGGTCACCTACGCGACACTGCGTCGGGATATCGTGGCATTGAAGGATCAGCAATTCGATTGCATTGTTCTGGATGAGGCACAGGCGATCAAAAATCCCGGTTCTCAAGTTGCCAAGGCAACACGCCTTCTTCGGGGAAGGCAGCGACTGGCCCTGAGTGGTACGCCGATCGAAAATCACCTGGGAGACATGTGGTCGATTTTTGAATTCCTCAATCCGGGTCTGCTGGGCAGAAGTTCCGTCTTCAAATCGTTGAGTAATGAAACCGATACGAATCGGTTGACGGAAACCGTCGCGGGCGGCCTGAAACCATTTGTTCTCCGGCGTACGAAAGAAAAGGTCGCCAAGGATCTGCCCGATCGTGTCGAAGAAACCCTGTATTGCGAATTCAGCGAGGCAGAACAGAAAACGTACAACGAACTTCGCGATTACTACCGCCAATCCATCTTTCACTCGGTTGAGGAAAATGGACTGGGAAAAACGAAAATGCACGTTCTCGAAGCACTGCTCCGATTACGACAGGCCGCCTGCCATCCGGGCCTGCTTGATAAATCGAAATCCGGAGAATCGTCCGCCAAAATGGAGGTTCTGGTTGAGCACCTGAAAGAACTCAAGGAAGAGGGACACAAAACACTCGTTTTCTCGCAGTTCACTTCAATGTTGGCCATTGTGAAACAGCATCTGGACAAGAACGATCTGCGCTATGTCTATCTCGATGGCAGCACAAAAGATCGCGATGCAGCCGTGCAGGCATTCCAGGAAGATGCGGATATCCCCATTTTCCTGATCAGCCTCAAAGCGGGGGGACTCGGCCTGAATTTGACGGCAGCCGGTTATGTCTTTCTGCTCGACCCCTGGTGGAACCCGGCTGTGGAAGCCCAGGCGATCGACCGGGCGCACCGTCTTGGACAGACAAAAAATGTATTCGCCTACCGCCTGATCACGCGAGGAACCATCGAAGAAAAAATCGCGGAACTGCAAACGAACAAACGGAAACTGGCTGACGCCATCCTGGCGGAAAACTCCCGCCTGCTCAAAAACTTGACGCAGGACGATTTGCAAATGCTGTTTACATAATGTGATGCACGATGTGTGCAGCATCAGTAACTATGGCGCAGTGGTGCTGTGCCAGAATTCTGTCGCAGAAATTCGAGGCAGTACCCCAGTTGCGGTAATATGGTTGTTCCAACTCGCTCGCGGTAATCCCAATCTGGCAATTCCGTGGCAATCGTGTGATTGGTAGTCGTGCCATTGCACTGATGTTGTTCAGCCGGCTTGCAGTTGTTCCTCGATCATGGAAACGACCTCCTGGGCAGTCCAATGACGATTGGCGACCTGAAGCATCTCGCCCTTTTCGATCATCTGCTTCACTTTTTTCTCGGCCGAGATAACCGTGCTGTGATTCCTGCCGCCAAATTGTTGACCGATTTCGTGATACGCTGAGCGTGTCCACTGTCTTGTCAGATACATGGCCAACATACGGGGTTGGGACAGTTCGCGTGTTCGGCGGGAGGAAAGGAGTGCTTCCTTCTGCACGCCAAACAGTTCACAGACGGCATGTTGAATATCGGAAGCTCGAACAATTTGCAGGCAATCCCGTTCCAGATCTTTCAACACCTCGCGGGCTGCCGTGATGCCCACCGGACGTTTTGAAAGATGATGATAGGTTTGCAGGCAATTGATTGCCCCAATCAGTTCACGGACATTCCGCGTGAATTTCTTCGCCACAAAATTCACCGCTTCTTCCGATATGTTCAGCTTAAAGCGTCTGGCGTGGTCTTTGACAATTTCTCTACGTGTTTCCAGATCAGGTGCTTCCAGTCGAATCACCAGGCCGGACAGAAAGCGGGTACTCAGTTCCGGACGAATGTTTGTCAACATGCGGGGATGCCGATCTCCTGCAATCACGACCTGACGCCCGTAAGAAAGCAATTCCTGCATGGTGTGACAAAATTCTTCCTGAATTCCTTTCTTGGCATTCAGAAATTCGATGTCATCGACAATCACTACGTCAATCGAGCGAAATCGTCTGCGAAAAGCCGGCAGCGTCTTTTCTCGCAACGCCTTGATGAAAAAGTTGGCAAACGCTTCCGCCGTCAGGTACGTCACTTGCAACTCCGGATGCAATTCCCGGACACGCACATGAATTCCTTCCGCCAGGTGCGTCTTTCCTACGCCGACACCACCATACAGATAGAGCGGATTGTACTGTTCCCCCGGTTGCTTGCAGATGATATCAACCATCGACAGCGCAACCCGATTGCAACTGCCGGAAATGAAATCATCCAATCGGGCAAAGCGTCTTCGCCTGGGAGGCAATCTCTTCTTTCCCGACTGATTTTGCGAAGCCGGGACTGGCTCGCTTCCGGTGTCCGTCGCACTGTCCGAACCCGATTTACCGCCAGAACCGCGGGGACGCTGTGTCACGGCCGAGGAGGCCAGTTCCATCGCACGGGGATCGACATCGAACCGAACCTGAGCAGAAATACCAACACACTCTCTGGCCGCTTCCAACGCGGATTCAGTAAATTCACGCTTTAACCACTTGATCAGAAACGGGCTTTTGACGCCAATCGTGACAACATCGCCCGAAAACGAAACAACCGTTTGCCCTGCAAACCATTGTTCGTAACGCGTTTTTCCAATCGCCTGTTCGAGACGTTGAAGAAAGCGTTCGGAAAGTTGCACATCAGTGGTGGCGTTCCCACCTGGCGAACCATCGTTGTTCAATTGACTCCATTCGGGAAGCATCTTGCAACCCCTCTACCGCTCATCAGAAC
>JALTOP010000507.1:3238-9767 GCA_027000105.1 Planctomycetaceae bacterium
CGCCATGCGCGCCGAGACCCCCGATCAGTCTGCAACATCGTTCTTCCTACCTGCCTCTGGTCAATCAAAATGAAAAACCAGGACGCCCCTGCTTGGGCACGAAGAACTCGTCCTTGAGCAGTTCTCGAAACTTCACGTTCAACGTGAAACCTTTTTTTCGAGAAGACAAATAGATTCCCTGTTTATTCAAAACCCGAAAGGATGGATTCGAAAAAACGGGGAGGATCAACAGTTGTTGAAGTCTAAAAGACGAACTGCGGTGAAATATAAAATGACAGAAAAGGCGTATCCATTCGGACCGATAGTCCAAATCCTAACTTTCAGTTTGCAACTTTACAACGCACATCGACAGAAATAAAAGAAGAAGTAATCTTCAATCATTCTCTCACCTTCGAATGTGAAAAGTCGCACGCCGAAACTCACTCAGCGGAGACAGAATCCTATCGACCAAATCGAACCTGTCAAACGAAAAAACGGGAGAAAATTTTCGTGAAAAAAACCGATGTCTATTTTCCGCCCAAAGCCCTTGAACGGAAACAAATTGCATCAATTCCGGTAGCGACAGTAGACTTCGATTTATTGTGCATAACCTGTTTCCTGATCAGAGCTGTTGTTTATCGCCATCAGTTTTTCCAGAGCAAACAGCGCCAGAACAGAACCAAAAAAATGCGCCAGCAGATCATCCCGTCAGCAGAACATGCACCCTCTGACGGGAAAGCAAAACAAACCCATGCGATTCATAAACCTTTATTGCATAATGGTTTCTGGAATCGACACCCAGGAACACCGGGTTGTTGTTACGGGAAGAATCCTGGAAGCTTTTGCCGATCGCTTTTCCTGCGATTCCCTTTCCTCGAAACTCGGGGAGGATTCCCAAATACGTCAACTCCCATTGTTCTATGTCTGGATGCCAGGAAAAAAAGAGCACACCGGCAGCCGTTTCGTTCTGCTTGATGACAAACCAGTGCTTGGGATGATATTCTCCTTGCAGTCGATGGGTCAGCAGGGAGCGGTACGCGTCGTGATTGTGCTGAAGTTCAGGGAAATCGGCTGATTCGATGTACGTTCCTTGCAGTAATTCTCCCAGAAATTCATCGGAGATCCCTTCAGTAACGGGAACCAGTTTCAACGCGTCTTCGGTTTGCTCCAAATCGGTTCTGGATTCACAAGGATTATCTGTTGGAGGGCATCGCGAAGCAGGACGTTGCATATACAGAAGCTCGCCAATCGCAGGCAGACCGTTTCTTTCGTAGAATGCTGATCTGGTTGTGTCGTCATGCTCGACGGTTGTTTGAATTTGGACACAAGCTTCCTTTTGGGCCAGCAGGATCGTTTTTTTCAACAAGGTCTCCTGTATCGATTCAAGCAGATGAGGGTTGTTGGGAGCTTCACCTGGGAAAGCGGGATCGATAGCGGCTGGCCAAAGGATAGCCGTCTTGTCCTGTTGGGCAATCATCAACTGGGCCGCCAGGATATTCCGCCCGGTTGTGGCGATCAGCAAATGGGTTAAATCGAGCTGTCCTTTGCGGACGGAAGCAAAAATTTTTTCGAGTTCGCGTTCTTTCGCCTCCGGCTCGTTTTCCGAAATCATCAGGGAGAGTGCCTGCCTCTGTTCCCGAGGATTGCGGGCAGGCCTGATTTCCCAGGGATTCTCCGGATTCTCCTGCATGGTGCAACCAAAACCTGTTTTCTGTGGAATTTACGGATTACGTTATTTGATGCCACGAAACTTGATACCACGAAACCTGACGCGATGAAACCAGATACTCAGGATCGGTTTCTCGTCATTTTGTTTGCGATCTGTTCAAAATTTACGATACACTGTTTTCGTTGGGACTGCCGGGGTATTCGCGCCATCGTGCTGATCTCACACCGTACCGTTCTGTCAGCACCGTTCTGCCAGCACGCCGACGCGACATCGCGATGATCTGTCACTATGACGATCTGGCAATGTGTCGGTTTCGTGGCATTATGTCGGTTTCGCATGGACAGACAGTTGGGCTGAGACAGACTTCAACAACAGAGTTCAATTCTCATCGACGAATCGGCTTTTCGTTTCCTGAATCGGTTTCCTTTACGATACGAGGCAGTATGTACTTTGCAAATCCTTGGGGACTGTTGGGACTGTTGGCACTGCCGATTATCGGTTATATCCACATGTTTCACCGGCGCTTCCCTCCACTGGAAGTAGCGGGCCTGCATTTATGGACGCTGGATACCCGCAAGGATACTCCCGGACGGAAGAAAGAACAACTCCCGATCACACGTTCGCTGCTGTTGGAGCTTCTGGCCGCTTTGCTGCTTTCGCTGCTGTTGGCGGATCCGCGCGATGCGTCAGTCACAACGCGACCTCATCTGGTGGTCGTTCTTGATGACTCGGCTTCCATGATGGCTCACATTCCGGAGACAGGGGAATCAGCACGTGATCGGGCGATTGAATGGCTCAAGCAGCAACGTGAAAAAATGGGGCGGGATGCCGTCTATTCCGTTTTAACGACGGGGCACAGGCCAACCCTGATTGCAGGCCCGCGAACCGGTTGGGAAGAGGTCTCCTCGGCAATTGCCGACTGGAAACCGGGTTCTCCCCGACATCCATTCGATGCCACCTGGGATCTCGGAGCGCAATTAGCCGGTCAGGAAGCGGATTTTGTTTTCCTTACCGATCAACTTCCCTCCGAGGAGCAGATTACACCTGCCCGAATGACTCTCCATTCGTTTGGAAGAAAGCTCGACAATGTGGCAATCACAGCCGCCCGGTGGCTTTATGATTCTCAAACCGGGGAAGGCACCATCTTCATCAGAATCGCGAACTTGGGAAAATCCCCCGTTACGACGAAGGTGACAGGACTGGCCAAGGGAAAGAAAGTCGTGGATGAATCGGTTTCTCTCGAAGCCGGAATCGAAAAATCGATGCAATGGAAAATCCCCGGCGGAACAGGCGAAATCACCTTGCTGGCCCAAACTCCCGGTGATCCGCTGGAAATCGATAACGAAATTACTCTGGTTGAACCGCATGTCCGTACGGTCACTGTCGCCGTCACACTGCCTTCATCCCACAGTGCGTTTGAGGAGGTTAAAAGAATTCTCGGAGTGATGCCCGATATTCAGTTGGGGGATGTTACCGATGCAAATCTGGTGATCGCCCCGGCAGCCGATCAACCGGTAAGCAGAAAAGGCTTGTGGTGGATCGGTATCGGCCCGATCAACCCTTCTTCTGAATCGATCGCGCAGGCAAAGTCGGTGCTTGGCCCATATCTGATCGAGAAACGGCATGCACTGATGGATGGCATCGTTTTGGGGGGAGTGATTTGGGGAGGTGTTCAAAAAATACCGGCGGCCACGATTCCGGTTATCAGCACCGCCAAATCCGTATTATTCGGACAACGTAGCGGAACTGCCGCCAACAGTTACGTTTTGAATATCGACCTGGCCGCCTCGAACCTGACGGATTCTCCTGACTGGCCCATTTTCTGGACAAACCTGGTTGAACAATGCCGGGACAGCCTGCCCGGTTTTCGGCGTTGGAATTTCCATCTGGAAGAATCCATTCCGTTCAGTCTTGCTCCCGATTCTCTGGGAAAAGAGAGAAAGTTGATCCTGATTCACGAACAACGGAAAAAAACGCTTCTCCGCATGGCTAGTGTAGAAATTCCTCCGCGCGATTCGATCGGAATTTATACCGTGCAGGATGGCGACGAACTGCTTGGCAAGTTCGCAGTCAACTTTTTTGATCGGGATGAATCAAACCTGCTCCCTCTGAAGCCGGGAATGAAAGCTCCCTCGCTTCCCGGTTCCGCCTCAGGAATTCAACTCGACACCCCCTTTTCCTGGCTGCTGATTATCGGGCTGCTGCTGACGATCATCGCTCTCGTTTCAGATTGGTATATTTTACAGATGAGAAAGTCGAATCAATAACAGGTTTACACCCTGTCTGTTCCGTGCGGGCCCCTGAAATCTTTCTCTGACAGGCAGACCCGGCGAGATGAAGTAATCTCCGATTCTGTTTTGTGTCGGGATTTCCGATTTTATCTGTTTGTCTTGAAAAAAGGGGGGAAAACAGGTATCTTGCCCCACTATGAATGATATTGATCCCCCCAAAAAATCGAAGTTGGCCGAATCCTGGAAATCGATAACAGAGAACCTGTTTGGCGTGCAGTTTGATGGCCAGGAAAATCTTGACGAGATTGATATCGACTCGGTCGCCGATGTCGTGGAGCAGTTGAACCCCGTCGAAGAGACCAAAGAGGAGCAGGCCAAAGAAGAGGCCCAAACGCCTCAGGGTGAGCCTGTTCCGATCAGTGAGGATGAGCTTTCCTTCGATGAGGAGGAAACAGAGGAAGAAGCCGTCGCTTTCGAAGAAGCCGACGAACCGAATGACGAGTCGGAAGAGGCCGGACAGGCAGAACCGGTTTCAGTGGATGCCGAGTTGTCTGATCAAGACGATTCAGTTGATGAGGGTCGTTCAGCCCGCGTTACAGAAAAAGCATTCAGTCGCGCTTCCTTTGATGACGAGGATCCATTCGGGTTCGGCATCGATGATTTGGATGATGACGATATCGACGACGACACTGCAGAGTCGTCCGAGCCAACGGCATCCGTTCTCAAAGGGGAGGTAGGGGTTGAAGAGAGCCTCGAATCTGATGATGCCGCAGACGCTTTTGATTTTGAGCTTGACGAAGAGGGGGAAGCCGACGAAGTAAAGGCATCCAAAAGCAATTCACGACGTGAGGAAAGAGGTTCCGGAAGAACGGGTCGGGATAAACCAGCTGAATCGCCACAACTGGATGAGGGAGAGCCCGAAGAAGCATCAGGAAAGATTCCTGTCCGTCAAACAGCCGACGACGATGATGGATTCTGGGATTCATTGAAAGATTGGGATGGAGAAGATTCCAGTCCAGCCCGCGAAGATAAAAAGAGGGGATCGTCAAGGCGATCCCGTGAGCGACAAAAAAAGGTCGCCTCGGAAGAAGCCGATTTTGTGGCAGACGAAACGGAACTTCAGGAGGAGGCGGAACGGGAGTCGCGTCCCAGACGGGCCAAACGTCGGCGCAGACGTTCTGCCCGTTCACGAAAAAACGAACCGGCCATTCAATCGGGCTCATCAGCACAGGAAGAAAAAGAAATCGCCCCGGAAGATATCGACCGACTTTGGGAGGGAGACGACGAAGAGGTTCTGTCCGTTCCTGCGGACACCAGTTCCGACGAAGCTTCTTTGGATGATTCCGAGCGAGAAACTGCTGGCGAGGGCAGGAAGCGACGGAGGAGGCGGTCTTCCCGTTCCTCAGGCAATCGAAGCGAGTCGGGTGAACGGAGCGAAACTACTGCCGAGACTGATTCGGAATCATCTGAGCAGAAACGCGAACAGACTCAATCGCGTCAGGTCTACAAAAATATTCCGACTTGGGTCGAGGCGATTGAAATGATTGTCAGGCGGCGGGATAGCGATCCGAACAAGGGACGTTCCCGCAGTGGCGGTTCAGGACGCCGTGGGAGATCACGCGGCTCTTCGAGAAAACGTCCCTCTCGTCGTCGGGAAGATTAGACCTTGCCAGCCGCGCCATCGCCTGCGAAAAAAGCAGCCTATCGGTACGCAATGCGGCTAACGCGTCGATCACGTAGCAGTTTCTACCTTGCTTTCCTTACTCTGCCCAGGCAGACGTATCGGGCCATGTGCGTCCTCTACGCTTTTATGAAGCTGACGGATGACATCGCCGATGCCCCGTTGTCGGCTGATATGACGAGTGAATCGGAATTGCAGCAACGGATGGAAAAGGTACAAAAGTGGAAGCTCGAACTTCAACAGGCGCTTGATGGTCGGGAAACGAATCATCCTCTGTTCCCTGCTTTATGCGATGTCGTCCAACAGTTTCAGATCGATCCACAATGGCTTTTGGATGTGATTGAAGGAGTGAAACGCGATCTGCATCCGCTTTCTTTCCGGAACTACACGGAACTTCGACAGTATTGCTACCACGTTGCCGGAACCGTCGGCTTGTGTTGCCAATCGATCTGGGGAGCCGATCTTTCCCAAACCCGATCGCTCGCGGTGACCTGTGGAGAAGCCTTTCAGTTGACCAACATTCTGAGAGACCTGCACGAAGACGCCTGCAACAACCGTTGCTATCTTCCCGCCGACGAGATGCAGCGTTTTCAATGTTCGATCGCGGATTTTGCCAACCGCCAGCCGTCAGAGTCCTTTGAAGACTTCATCCGATTTCAGATCGAGCGCACAACCGAACTCTATCGGCAAGCAGTCCCGCTCGAAAATCATTTGCAGGGAAGCGGGCTGAAAATGTTTCGAATAATGTTTTTCACCTACTTCCTGCTCCTGCAAAAAATTGCGAGATTCCCGCAGCGATCTCTGCAACAGAAAGTCCGATTATCAAAAATCGAGAAAGCCAAAATCCTGCTGACAGCCGGCAATTGCTCACTGGAAGAAATGACCCGATCCTGCTTAACTTGAAACGCTAAAAGAAGCCAACTACCCTGACACAAAGAACACCGATGCAGAAGCAGCCCAAAAAAGAGC
>JALTOP010000508.1 GCA_027000105.1 Planctomycetaceae bacterium
GAACGTCACGGATTATCCCGATCTACGGAAATGTTGAAGGAGCCCTCCAGAAAGTGGAAGACCTGTGGCCCAAGTTGAGGAAAAATCCGATTCGCATCCTTAAACCGAACGGCGCACATCCTCAGTTGCCCGGGCATTTTTCCGTTCCGCCAGAAAAACCGAGCGACAGCAAATCAACAGAGCAGGAAAATCAGAAGGCGGCATCTGCCCACCCCCCAAAAAATCATTCATCAAAAACAACCCACTCTGCCGAAGCGAAAAAAAATACTGATCTCTCACCCATTCTGATTGTGCCGGGACAGGGCCGATTGACGATTTCGTCTGAAGATACCGAAGCTCTTGATCAGATGGAAGCCCTGTTACGAGCCATGTTTTCTCGTGCGGGCGGCGGTCGAAATCGGGATTTCGGCATCTATCAGTTGAAAAACGCAGGGGCAACGGAAGTAGCGACAACACTGAAGCAGATTTTCAACACGCGCAACGGCAACTTCACTTTCGGCAATGTGATACTCGTTCCCGAAGAACGCCTGAATGTGTTGATTGTCTATGCGGGGAGAAGTGATCGGGAACGGATCGAGCAACTCGTTCAGATTCTCGACATCGAAAACATTCCCGATACCAAACGGGCTTTCCAGACAAAAGTTATCCCGATGCTCTACGCTAATGCGGCTCGGGTTGAACGACTGATTCGTGGTATTTACCGCCCTCAAATGACAGCCGGCGGTGCTCGCCGCAATGTCAGCATTCCTAAAGGCGTCCCGCCAGAGGTAGCGACCGTGCTTCGCCAGATCAATGCGGCTGCTTCCTCCCCGTTGCTCACTCTGGAAGTGCAAACGGAAACGAATTCGTTGATCGTGAAAGCACCGCAAAGCCTGCTCGAAGAAATCGAGGAACTGATCGCATCGATTGATGAATCTTCACGCACCACACGTTCCAAGGGGGTCACGCTGATTCCGTTGAAAAAAACGAATTCAAAACGTGTCATGCAAATTCTCAACGGGATTCTCGATTAAGTCGTCTCCTGCTCTGGTTGAATTCGTCAATATCGAATAAAAAAATATAAAATGGACGGGGGATCGTGCCATCGGGACAGGGAAGTCAACTGGTACGGGGCTATCGCTTCTCTGAGGTTCGAATTCCCGCACAAGATTTCCTGCGCGAAATTCCTTCAGTGAAAGTTGCATAAAGGACGCAAAGAATGATTGTAGGCGTACCGCGTGAAATCAAAAGCGATGAATATCGTGTGGCGATGTTGCCGGTCGGTGTCGAGATGCTCTGCCAGTCCGGGCACCGGGTTCTGTTTCAAAGTGGTGCCGGTATCGGCAGTGGGATTCCCGATCAGGATTACCGCTCCAGCGGGGCTGAAATTGTCGATACGGCTGAAGAAATTTTTACCTACGCTGATCTGATCGTTAAGGTGAAGGAACCTCTTGAGCCGGAATGGGGGATGTTACGGCGGGAGCAAATTCTTTTCACCTACTGCCATTTTGCAGCGGATGAAAAATTGACCCGGGAAGTTTTGGCAACCGGAGTTACCGCGGTTGCTTACGAAACTTTGCGCGGGCCCAAAGGGAAACTGCCGTTATTGACTCCCATGAGCGAGGTCGCCGGTCGCATGAGCGTGCAGGAAGGAGCGAAATATCTGGAGCGCCCCCAGGAAGGTCGTGGAATTCTGTTGGGAGGTGTTCCCGGTGTCGCTCCTGCGCATATCGTGATTCTCGGCGGAGGCGTGGTCGGGAAAAACGCGGCCCAGATTGCGGCAGGGTTTCAGGCCGATGTCAATATCCTCGATGTGAATGTTGATCGGTTGCGCTACCTTGAAGATATCATGCCTGCGAATGTCAACACGCTTTACAGCGATCGCCACAATATCATCGAACAGATATCACGTGCTGATCTTGTCATCGGCTCTGTGTTGATTCCCGGTGCAAGAGCTCCCAAGCTCGTGACACAAAATGATCTGCGGCGAATGAAGCCCGGTGCGGTAATCGTCGATGTCGCTGTTGATCAGGGAGGGTGCTTTGAATCGACCCATCCGACAACACATTCCGATCCGACGTACATCGTTGATGGAGTTGTCCATTATTGTGTGGCCAACATGCCGGGAGCGGTTGGCCGAACCAGCACCTATGCGTTGTGTAATGTCACGTTTCCTTACGTGATGAAAATCGCACAAAAAGGACTGCTTGAGGCCGTTTCCGACGATGACGGCTTTGCAGAGGCGATCAACATGTATGCCGGCCATCTCACCAACCGGGCCGTGGCAGAAACCTTCGGGATGAAATACAGGAATTTTCGCGAGCTCGTTTCCTGAAACCTTCGCGCATCCTTCAATCGACACAGCTATTCTGTGCTGATACAGGCTGTTTTTCCCTGCTCCGGGGGACTACAATAACCGTCGTTTTTCGAAGAAGACCAGAAGCAGATAACTGAATTGCAAGGCGGAATGGCTAAAAAATCGCAGCGGAGTGTTTTGAATTCGGAACAGGTTCTCGGCCCGAACGGGCGGATTGCCGCTCGATTGGATAAGTATGAATTCCGGGAACAGCAGTTGCAAATGGCCAATGCTGTTGAACGCGCGATCGCCAGGCAGGAGCATCTGGTTGTCGAAGCCGGAACCGGAACCGGAAAGAGTTTTGCCTATCTGGTGCCCGCCATCCTTTCCGTGCTGGATAATCATACCGGGAAGGATTCGAACGCTGAAAAAAAACAGAAGAAACGCGTCATCATTTCGACGCATACCATCAGTTTGCAGGAACAGTTGATTGGCAAGGATATCCCGTTTCTTAATGCGATCCTGCCTGTCGAGTTCTCCGCGGTATTGGTCAAGGGACGATCGAATTACGCCAGTTTAAGACGGATAAAGGGGGCGATTGATAAAACCGTCTCCCTGTTTTCCGAGCCGGAACAGACCCGACAATTACGGGAAATTGCTGCCTGGTCGAACGAGACGGCTGATGGTTCCCTTTCCGATCTCGGCTTTCGCCCGATTCCTGCTGTCTGGGATGAGGTGCGCAGCGAACATGGGAACTGTCTGGGCAAGAAATGCCCGACTTATGATAACTGCCTGTATTACAAGGCCCGCAGACGGGTCTGGAATGCGGATTTGCTTGTCGTGAATCATGCGTTGTTCTTTTCCGATCTGGCTCTCCGCCGGGAAGGGGCGTCGGTTTTGCCCGATTACAACGCGGTCGTTTTTGATGAGGCACATATGCTGGAGCAGGTTGCTTCGTCGCATCTGGGAGATTCAGTTGCCAACACACAGCTCAATTATATCCTGATGAAATTGTACAACGATCGCGCCAACAAGGGATTGCTGGTGCATCACCATTTTCGCGAAGGGCAGAAGCAGGTGGCGAGGTTGTACCACTTGCAAGACGAATTGTTCTCGGTCATTGCCCATCATCTGGGAGTCGATTCCGGAATGAACGGTCGCGTTCGAAAGCCGCTCGGTATCGCGAATGCGGTCTCTCCAGAGTTGAATCAACTGGCGGGCATGGTTGGAGAGTTCGCGGAAAATATCGAAAAGGAAGAGGAGCGAATTGAGCTGAAGGCCGCAGCGGATCGGTTATATGGACTGTCCAATTCACTCAACAACTGGCTCGAACAGACTCTCGATGATGCCGTTTACTGGGGTGAACTGAGCCGTGGCAGACAGCAGCAGGTCAAATTGATATCTGCGCCGGTTGAGATTGGAACGTCGCTGCGATCCGAACTGTTCAGCCAGATTCCTTCAGTCATCCTGACATCCGCGACCATCGCGGTGGGAGGGCAGTCATTCAAATTTGTGAAAAACCGTCTCGGTTTGAGCAGCGGGGCCGAGTTGAAAGTCGGCAGTCCATTCGACTTCAAAAAACAGATGAAGCTGATTCTCTGTCAGGATATGCCCGACCCGGCCAGTGAAGCGGCCGCTTATGAGCAAGCCGTGATCAAACAGGTGGAAAAGTATGTTTTGCAAACGCATGGCAAGGCATTTGTACTTTTCACCAGCTACAAAATGCTCAACATGTGCGCGGAGCGTCTGGCCGGCGTGTTCAACGAGCAGGGAATCAATCTGTATTGCCAGGGAAAAGATCTCTCCCGATCGTTGATGTTGGAGCGTTTCCGTGGTGATCAGGCGGCTGTCCTGTTCGGTTCGGACAGTTTCTGGCAGGGAGTCGATGTACCTGGTGCCGCGCTACAGAATGTGATTATTACCCGTTTGCCCTTTTCCGTGCCCGATCACCCGCTACTTGAGGCGAGGGTCGAGCGGATCAAGCAAAGTGGCGGCAATCCCTTTATGGAATATCAGGTTCCTGAGGCAGCGATCAAGCTGAAACAGGGCTTTGGCAGGCTGATTCGAACCAAAGATGATGTCGGGCAGGTTGTGATTCTTGATCCCCGTATCAAAACAAAACGCTACGGCCGCATCTTTCTGGAAAGCCTGCCCGATGCAGAAGTGATCATTGAGTGACGTTGCCAGAAAACCTGAATTGCTGCCGAACCGGACCGACTATTGGGTGATTATTGAGTGATCGCTTTCCAATAACTGCCCTTTACCGTAATATCAGAACTACCAGAAGGCGGGGAGATTCCTGAGACGGAGAGCCCCCTGGGAATCCTGCCATGTTGTCCTGTTCAATATGTGATCTGTTTAGAGACTTTACGACTTTAGAGAATTCATTTTTTGAGGGTTCATTACGCAATGAGAGTGACTCTTTTCTGTTCTTTCCTTTTTTGGGGAGTGATGATTTTTCCCGGTTGTCAAAATCAGTCGGGAGATAACCCCGGGCAAGCCGATTCGCAATCGCAATCCGCATCCGAAAACCCGGCAGGCAAAAATGGTGCAATGCCTGCTGAAGATGCGGAAGCCGTCAAGGAAATAGAGGCACTCGCCAGTGCGATAAAAACCGATAAGCAGGGTTGGGTCGTTGAAGTCGATTTTCGTGGGACTCCCGTCACCGACGAGCAGCTTGAACCTCTGTTGAAGCTGAAAAAACTGAGGTCTGTCCTGTTGAACGAAACTCCGATTACCGATCAGGGCCTGAAAACGCTCGGGCAGATCGGGACGCTGACCAATCTGGATTTGCGTGATTGCAAAATCACCAACGACGGCCTGGCGCATTTGACGGGACTGACCAATCTGAAAGCATTGAGGCTTTCAGGGAAAAATGGAAAAACGGAAGTAGACACCGACGGAATGGTGCACGTCGGAAAGCTGACCAATTTGAAAGCCCTGCTACTTGATTTTTTGTGGATCGATGGGGAGGGTCTACAACATCTGTCCAACTGTAAAAAAATTGAAGAACTGTACCTGGCGGAGACACTGGTTGCTGACGAGGATCTGGCCAAACTGGTACTGTTCCCCAAACTGAAAAAACTGCGCATTTCAAAACTTTCACAGGTGACAGGAGCCGGGTTGGAGCATGTCGCAAAGATCGAAGGGCTGATCGATCTCGATCTGAGTGAAAACAGTTCCCTGTTTGATGCCGATCTGGCCCCCGTTTCCCGATTGACGAACCTGAAACGGCTCAATCTTTGGCGAGTTGCCTTGACTGACGCCGGCGTGGCCCACTTGGCACCGTTGACAAACCTGGAATGGCTTAACCTGGATAATACACAATTAAGTGATGCCGGGCTCAAATATCTGCGGGGAATGACAAAACTGAAATTCCTGCATCTCGGTTCGACATCCATCACTGATGCGGGGCTGCCTCAACTGGAAGTGTTGAAATCACTCAATGATCTGAAAGTAACACGAACAGCTGTGACCGACGCGGGTGTCAAGGCGTTAAAGGAAAAACTGCCTGAAACGGAGATTCAACTGAAATATCTTGGGGATGGATAGACAGATCGGTATGGGCGAAAAGTGCAGGATACTGCTTGAGTTTCTGGCAGACTGACTGTTTCTGTCTGGTCGTTTCTGTCTTGTCGTTTCGGTCTGGTCGTTTCGGTCTGGCCATCTCTGTCTGACTGGCTTCGGTCCGACTGGTTCTGTCCGACTGGTTCGGTCTGGCAAGCCTGGCTGTTGCGACTGACGCCCTGAACTCACATTGGGGCCGGGGACTCACCATTGAGGGGGATGAAAATGAAAAAAAAATGCGGTTTGAGAAATGTACTGGTTCTTGCGGTTTGGTCTCTGCTGTTGACACCATCTCCCATGATCTGTCTGGCAAAAGATGCGACTCGGACAAGTGATGCAGCAATGTGGAAGGCGGGAGTTTCCCGTGTTGTCATTACCCCCGAGAAGCCGATGTGGATGTCCGGTTACGGCGGACGAAATAAACCGGCACAGGGCAAGGTTCACGATTTATGGGCCAAGGCGGCGTTGATTGAAGATCCGGCTGGAGCCCGGGCTGTCATCATTACGTTGGATCTTGTCGGAATCGATCGCGCAACCTCGCAGGCGATCACATCCCGGCTAAAAGAAAGATTCGGTCTGAAACGAGATCAGATTTCTCTCTGTACTTCCCATACACATAGTGGCCCGGTGGTCGGTGCGAATCTTCGGGCGATGTATTTTTTCGATGATCACCAGCAAAAACTGGTTGATGAATACACCGCGAATCTGATCGACAAAATGCCCGGACTCGTCGCAGATGCGATTGAGGATCTTGAACCCGTGACTCTGGAATATGGCCTCGGCAAGACAACTTTTGCTGTCAATCGAAGAAACAACAAGGAAGCAGATGTTCCCAGATTGCGTAAAGAAGGCAAGTTGGTCGGCCCGGTTGATCACGAAGTCCCTGTTCTGTTCGTGAAGAATCAGCAAGGTAAAATCAAGGGAATTCTATTCGGTTACGCCTGTCATGCGACAGTCGTCAGTTTTTACGATTGGTCGGGGGATTGGCCCGGTTATGCCCAGATTGAAATTGAGAAAGACTTTCCCGGTGCGACCGCTTTGTTTATCGCCGGCTGTGGCGGTGATCAGAACCCGCTCCCACGCAGAAAAGTTGAACTGGGGGAAAAATATGGGCGGATGATGGCGGATGCTGTAAAGGAAGTCTCCAAGAAAAAACATTTGGTGATCAAGGGAAAATTGAAAACAGCCTACAGGGAACTGGATCTTCCGTTCTCTCAGTTGCCGACTCGCCAGGAACTGGAAAAAGACCTTTCCTCAAGCAATAAATTTCTTGTCGGACGGGCCAAAAAGGTTCTTGCCGAGTGGGACAGAAACGGTTCGCTCTCGCCAACCTATCCCTATCCGGTACAGACGCTGAAGCTGGGAGAGTTGGTGATTGTGACGTTGGGAGGTGAGGTTGTCGTTGATTATTCAAACCGGATTAAAGCGGATTTGGATCATCGCTTTCTATGGGTCGCCGGGTATTGTAACGATGTCATGTGTTATATCCCGTCCCGACGGGTTCTCTCGGAAGGAGGGTACGAAGGTGCCCGCTCGATGATCTACTACGGCATGCCCACCGTCTGGGCACCAGCTTTGGAAGAAATGATCATGCAAGAGGTGATTCGACAGGTGAAGCAGTAGGTTTCCTTGGGAGTTCCTCATTTGACCGTTCCTGTTGTCCCGTATGTTTCCTCGTTGTCCGGTAATTTCCTCTGTTGCTCAGTAAACTCCGTGCCGAATTATCCTGATCAGAGTGATTGTTTTCTGGTTTGCAAAAGTTCGCAAAGGTTCGCAAATTAGTCTTCCTCCATGTCCGATCATCTTTCGCAAGCCGATCCTGATGCAAAATCACAGGAAGTGACTGAGGGGGATTGTTGCGGTTGGATCGATCGATTGCTCCGCTATCGAACGGGTATCTTTCTTCTCGCTCTGTTGGTCACGGTTGTTGCCGTCCCGGTTGCGAATCGCCTGACGCTGGATGAATCGGTCGAGTCCCTTTTCGCACCGAACAATCCGTTGATTCTCGATTATATGGAGAGTCAAAAGTTGTACGGCGGCGACGAATTCATCCTGGTTGCCTGGAAGCAGGAAAACCTGTTGGAAAACAAGACGCTGGATCAGATCGATGCTTTTGCGGAACAGTTGAATCAGGTACCGGGAATCCGTCCGGAAAGTACACAAACTCTCTCCACGATATTGCGTCCCAGGGGGATGGGTTGGGCCGGACGAATGTATTTGAAAATTCGTACCGTTCGTGAGAAAGCACTTCAGTTTGCAGAAGGGATGCTCGTCAACAAGAAACGGGACACGACGGCGATCATTCTGAGGATGGAGCCGAAAGAAACAGCCTCGGTTCCGCACTCGGAAACCTTTGCCGGGGTTCGCAAACTGGCCAATTCCCACTCCCCGCCGGCATATGTGGTGGGAGAAGCGGTTCAGGTTCATGATATGTTCCGTATTGTTGAGCGGGATGGAGCGGTTCTCGGTCTGGCTTCTTCTGCGGTGCTGTTGTTGGTGATATTCATTCTGTTTCGCAGTCTGCGTTGGATGATTCTCCCTCTGCTGGTGGTCCATGTGGCTCTGATCTGGACACGGGCTTTTCTGGTGCTTACCGGTTTGCAGTTGAGCATGGTCAGTTCAATGCTGAATTCGTTGGTAACAATCATCGGCATTGCGACGGTGATGCATATCACGGTTCATTTTCGGGAATTACGTCCGAAGGAAGAACGCCAGCTCGCACTCTGCCAGACACTTCGTGAGTTGCTGTCGCCGATTGCGTGGACATGCGGAACAACGGTTGTCGGCTTTGCTGCCCTGTTGTCGAGTCGAATCGTGCCCGTCCAAAGTTTCGGTTTGATGATGAGTATCGGCACCGCCATGGTGTTTCTGGCCGTACTGGCAATCATCCCCGGAGGCGTACTATTGGGACGTTTCGATATCGATCCTCGGGAGTCGCGTTGGGAAAAAAACGTCACGCGGGGATTGCAGCACCTGGTGAATCTGGTGTTCCGTTTTCCCGGATTGGTCGGTTTCGTTGCGATTCTGCTGGGAGTCTTCGGGCTGAGCGGTTTGGCTTTTCTGCGAGTGGAAACCGATTTCAGTCGAAATTTTCGCGAGGAAAGCCCGATTGTCAAATCCCTGAATTTTGTCGAGTCGCATCTTGGAGGAGCAGGAACCTACGAGATTGATTTTTCGATCCAGGCGGAAGATACAAAGCAGACAGACAGAAAGTTGCGATTGCTGGCAGAAGAGTTGAGAAACCTTCGTGTTGAAGATCAGTTTGCCGTCACCAAGGTGATCGCCCTGACGGATGGTCTCGATTTCATTCCCAATCTTGCCGCCCGAACCGATGAGGCGAAGTTGGAATTGCTCTCCAGGATGCAGCCTGAATTCGAACCGGGACTGTTCAACAAAGAGCATCATCAAATGCGGATTGTTTTGCGGGCGTATGAACGACAGCCAGCCGAATTGAAGTTGAAAATGATCGACTCCGTGACCGCGCTGGCGAAAAAATACTTTCCCGATGCCCATAGCACCGGTTTGTACGTCTTGCTGGCGAATATTATTTTGAGCCTTCTGGAAGATCAGCTGACCAGTTTCGCGATCGCTGCAGTTGGCATTTTCCTGATGATGACGCTCGCATTCAGAAACTGGAAACTCGGTCTGATTTCGCTTGTCCCGAACCTGTTTCCAATTATTCTGCTGATTGGGGCTCTGGGGTGGCTAGGGTCACTTGTCAATATAGGAACAGCCATGATCGCGTCCGTCTCACTCGGATTGACCGTCGATTCCAGTATTCATTACCTCACCGCCTACCAAAGAGGGGTTCTGGGGGGATTGGGGCACTACGAGGCTTTGCGTAAAACTCAAAATCGCGTTGGCCTGGCGTTGGTGTTTGCAAATCTGGCACTGATATGTGGTTTCAGTGTGCTTCGG
>JALTOP010000509.1:0-1373 GCA_027000105.1 Planctomycetaceae bacterium
CTTCCTGTCTTAACCTTTGGGTTGGTGCATCAAAGTAGCGTGACAACGGGGCGCGAACCACGAAATGACAACCCTCAATGCAAGGCCTGAAAAGGGACTAAAACGCCTGAACTTGCGGTAGATTCTGTGAAACCTGCGGTACGTTTGAGGCGGGTGTTTGATTCATCGGAACTGGTGGAACAACCAATGTTGTTGGTTCGCTGGACTGTTCATACTGCTGCACCACTTCGTTTGCAGGCGGTGCCATCATGGGTGCGGGCTGAGCCTGTTCCTGTTCGCTGGGCCAAACCGCCCACTGACCTGAGCCATTCGGTTGTATCGACTGCATTGTCTGCATCGTCATCGTCGATGTCCCGTACCCGGCCGGTACCGCTGCGTTCGACAGGGAAACCTGTGAGAAAGGACTCTGTCCCGGTATCATCGGATTTGTTTGCACCGGATAGGTTTGCGGGTGGAAGCTGGCCATCTGTGGTGAAGTCACCATGCCGGGGGAGTACCAAGGCGTTGCGGCCATCATGGCAGGACTATGCATCTGTTGTGCGTTGAGTGTCTCTGGAAGCTGTTCTTTCAATGAAGCCAAACGGTTTTTCACCTGCGATTGCGTTGGGTCCAGATACAGGGAGCGTTGATACATGGCCACGGCGTCCTCGGTTCGTCCCTGCTCCTCATAAACCTGCCCAAGTTGCGCAATGGCGCGATCGTGCTGTGGATTAACCTGCAACGCCTGTCTCAAGGTCTGTTCGGCGGCGTTCGGATCACCCAACTCGCGCTGTAACCAGGCCATTTCGACGTAGGAATCTGCAACATAGGGCTGTGATCCCACCCAGGCTGAAAGAAGCTGCTGGGCTTCATCACTTCGCCCCTGTTCCATCATCAGGGAAGCCAAGCCATGATAGGCGGGTTGATAGGAAGGATTCAAACTGAGTGCCTGTCGGTAACCCCGTTCTGCCAATTCATAATCTCCCTGCTTCTGCGCAGCTGCAGCAAGATTGAAGGCATAATTCGCATTCGTGGGATCGTCAATCAACGCCTTTTGAAATTCCTGGCGAGCCAACGCATAATTGCCTCGAGCATAATACGCCTGCCCCGATTCATTCATCACGAACCCACTCATGCGGGCACAGCCGCAGAGACTGAAGAGCATCGAAGACGATAAAATCACAAGCGTCATGAATAACAGACGCTGAAAATACTGTGTCATAACTTCATCCTTGTCTTTGTTTCTTCATGAAACAATTTGATGCAGGAAACTCCCTGCCAAGGTTGGCTCAACCAGACTCACGCCACCATCGCGAAATGGCCAACGATTTTTTCAGGACATGATACCGATTGATCAGAGTGCCCCATCTTTACAGTTTGCACCAGAACGGGAA
>JALTOP010000509.1:1383-2476 GCA_027000105.1 Planctomycetaceae bacterium
TTGCAAAGGGGCGGAGGGAATAATGAGAGCCGGGATTCGACTCTCGGTGAGACGGAAACTACCTCAGATGAGATTTTGACTCAAGTCGAGTCTCAAAATGACCGACAGCAACGGTTTGATGGTATTTTCTACAAATTGAAAACAGCTTGGAAACGCAAAACCTGTTCAGACCGGCAGATAAAAAGAGTCATGCGTACTCCCGCCGCACTGTGCCGGGAACTTGATCGCTCTGTTGTAACCCCTGAAGAAAAGGACGAAAACAGGGCAATACACGGTAAAACGAGGAAACTCGATTGTGAGCCCAGCAAAATAGTGAAACCAGATCGCTGAACGAACTGCACCACATGAGAATTCTCCCAGAAAAATGCCAGTTTCCGGTATCGTTCGGGGTTCAAAGATCGTTCAGACCGTATTTTTTCATTTTGCTGTAAAATGTGCTTCGAGGCATATCCAGCATTCTGGCAGCTTGAGATTTATTGCCGGAACTGGCCTGTAAAGCCTCCAGGAGAAGTTCCCTTTCATCAACGCCGGATGCGTCAACCGTTTCTTTCTGATTCGGGGGCGGGGATACTACCTGACTCCGCTGCGAAACAGTCAGTTTTTTTTCCAGAACGGGCTTGGTTTGCGACTCCAGCGCGATTGCAATCGATTCCGTTCCACTTTGCTGGACTTCCAGCGGCAGATTTTCCAATAGAATACAATCTGTCTCCGCCAACACGACTGCGCGGTGAATGGCATTTTGCAACTCTCTGACATTGCCGGGCCAGTCGTAATTGAGCAACGCCCGAAAAGCGAGATCGTCAATTTCACTGATCTGTTTGCCCGCCTGACGGGTCGCTTCACTCAAAAATTCCAGGCTCAGTTCAAAAATATCCTCTTTTCTCTCACGCAAGGGAGGTAACCGCAACGTGATGACATTCAACCGGTAATAAAGATCTTCCCGGAATCGCCCCTGCTCGATCAGTTCTTCCAAATTCTGGTGAGTCGCTGTAATCAGCCGCACATCGACGGAAACCGATTCGCGACTCCCGACCGGTTCAAACTGCCGCTCCTGCAGAACACGCAATAATTTCACCTGGACGTCAGCTGGTAC
>JALTOP010000510.1 GCA_027000105.1 Planctomycetaceae bacterium
CCTGTTGCCGTTGATGTTCAACACCGGATCGTAGTACCTGCCCTGTCCTTTGAAACTGGCCCAGTAATCGAACCCGGGGCGTTTGGAATCGTCATCGTGCCCCATGTGCCATTTGCCGATATAGGCCGTTTGGAAACCCGCTTTCTGGAGATACTGCGGAAAAAAAGTGGTTCCCGGCGGAACCGGTCGCTGGTTATCAACCACCTTGTGCCGATGCATATACTGCCCGGTCAGAATCGAGGCCCGACTCGGCGAACAGAGCGACGTCGTGACGAACGCATTGGCCAGATGCACGCCCTCTTTCGCCATCTTGTCGAATGCAGGTGTTTCCAACCATTTGGGAGAATTCGGATGAAATCCCATAAAATCGAAACGATGGTCGTCCGAAAGAATGAAGATGACATTTTCAATTTTGCCCTGGCGTTTGCCCTGGCGTACAGAAGCACCGGCAAAGGCAGTCGCCGAATACAGAACGATCGAACAGATTATTACACAACGAATAAACGGATACATCGCAGTTCCTTCTCATGATCGGTACAGGCATCGATTGAAGTCGCGGAGACAGGAAAGCCTCTGTTGAGACCGGTTCATTCTCTCTCATTCAGGCGAAAATGTCTACTCCCGGCCCAATCTGATCGCATCGAAATTTGTTCAATCGAGAATCTTTTATACCCAAACTCCGATACATCCCCAAAGAAAAACGAGGGCGATTCGCCAAATGATTTGGTAATCTTGGGGCGATGCGCTGATTTTGAAAATCGTCCCTGTTCAAAACTGTCCATCTGCGATAGGCTTACTGGTTCACCCCCACTTTCGCCTGATAAGCAGGGGCAACCGATTGCAGAAACGCCCGATTACAGGGACACGATTGGTACATGGCGATCAAATCGAAATGGGGAAGAACGATTGAAGAATGATTTCTGTCGATAATAAAAGTCGAACCGGCATACACGTGGAAAGTTCTCCGGGTTGTTTTCGGAGTTTCGGAGGTAGAAGTGGCGTTAGCGGAGATTTTGGAATCTCAATTTCGGGCGGATGTCCGATTTCGAGGGGCAGCCTATCTGAAGGATGGAAGAGTTTCGATCACCCATGTAACGGCGGATGATGTTTACGCCACCGTACGCGATGGAGCGGAGCATACCATTCATCTGCATCGTCGCGAGGGAACACTGGAATTTCATTGCAGTTCGGTTGCAGGGACGAAACGGGCCACAACGACAAAGTATGTTTGGGCCACGATTCTTGCTGTGGATGAAGCGGGCTATTTGACGGGGACTCCCCGTCCGGGCCAGATTCCACCATTCATCCCGGAGACGAGCCCCGATCTGTCCGATGATTGGGATGATGATTTTGGCGAGGAGGCCTATTTTCCGCCTGTTGATTTCAGCACAAAAAAGCGCAAGGCCAAAACGAAAAATGCAGCGACTTCAGTTGCTGAACGCCCGGCCCCCAAACAGGAATGGCAAGAAAAACTGCATGCCATTCGCGAGCAGATGCAGGTACGGGAAGTTGTGAACGAAACAAAAACTTCCCCCTCCGAAATCACCTACCAGATTAACGTTTCGGAAAGCTGGAAGACCGGGCAACTGGTTCTTCAAATTGTCGAATCTCAACGCCGCACTACCGGAGGTTGGGGAAAAATAAAGCCGCTGAAATTGAAAACAAGTGGACTGGAATCCCTTCCTGATGCCGACGATCGTGCAATTCTCGCTCATTTATTGGGAGGAATTCAGGATCGTCCGGGCGGTTCGAAGCCGGCTGGAAATCCGGGTAACCAGCATTTGCCCAACCGTTTTCGCTTGCCCCACTCTCTTTCCGAGATCCTTCTGCCCCGCATGTGCAGCACCGGCCGACTCCGAATGCTGTATGAAGGTGACAAAATGTCCGAGCCCCTGACATGGGGAACGTCAGAACCCTGGCAACTTGGCCTGACGATGGAAAAAACCGGAGAGAACGGTGGCGATGTCGAGGAAACTTCGGCCAGCTGGCAAATTGTCCCCCGATTAATGCGGGAACAGGATTCCCTGCCGTTGCAGGAAGCCGAGCTGCTGGTGGAAGGTGGTTGGGCAATCATGGGGACGGTCATTGAATCGTTGGAAGATTTTTCTGTTTTCGAATGGGTCAAGGCACATCGAAATCACGATCTTCCCAGATTCAGCGAGCACGAAGGGCAACTGGTTGTTCACGAGTTGATGACTCTTCCCAATCTGCCACGTTTGCATTTGCCGGATCAATGGAAACTCGAAGAACGATTTATCGAACCGAAACCCCGCATCAGGCTATTCACGCCTTCCTCAAAAAGAGGAGCTGTCGCCAAAGATCGAATACAGGCGGATGTCGAATTTCAGTATGGCGATCTTGTCGTACGTGGTTCCGCCCATAGCTGGGCGCTTTCGCTGCAGGACGAACAGGCCTGTGTTGTCCGCGACATGAAAAAAGAGAAACAGTACTGGACC
>JALTOP010000511.1:0-6314 GCA_027000105.1 Planctomycetaceae bacterium
GACTGGACGGCTGATTCCCGATGAATTTGTCGAGAACATCGTTGAACAGCGATTGACAGAACACGACTGGAATTACGGTTTCATGCTCGATGGGTTTCCCCGTAACGAAGCTCAGGCGGAATACTTCCTTGAACGCTACGATATCGATGCCGTTCTCAACATCGATGTCCCGGCCGACCTGATTATCGAAAGATTGACAGCCAGAAGGGTTTGTGCGAATTGTGGAGCCGTCTACAACCTTGAATCTCATCCGCCCAAAGTTGACGGGGTTTGCGATGTCTGCGGGAAAAAGGAGTTACGGCGTCGACCGGATGACAATGAAGAGGCGATCCGGGAGCGACTTGAAGATTACCAGGAAAAAACAGTCCCGGCTCTCAATCTGTTCCGGAAAAAAGAATTGGTCATCACTGTTCGCGGGGACCGTCCGGTTGAAGAAGTTCAGGCGGATATTCAGCGCGATCTTCACCTCGCAAAATATCATATCAAATCGTGAGGCGATTCCCTTCCAGTACCCTGAAGATTTTTCTGCTAGCCGTTGTGGTTCGGGTGATCGCGGCTCTGTGCCTGAACTATTATCTGGCTGAGATCGCTCACCGGAACTACCTGATCGAGGGTGATGCGGACGGTTACTGGCAACTGGCTGAAAAGATCGTTGCGGGGGAAGAATATTCCCTTTATACCCCTCCACGTCGGGTGATGAGGATGCCCGGCTTTCCGCTGATCCTGGCGGTTTCCATTTCGGTCTTCGGCAACTCGCAAGCGATGGCCCGGTTGTTGCTGGCAGTGCTCAGTTCGCTCGCAGTTTTTCCCGCCTCCTGGATGGCACAAAGGTATCATTCTCAATCAGCCGGCGTTGTGGCTGGAATGATTGTCGCACTCATGCCACTTTATATCGGTTTTTCTGTTTTAATTTTAAGCGAAACCGTTTTTGCGACCTGCATCCTGTTCAATATCTGGGCTTTTTCACGTTGGCTCGACGCAACTGAACGGAAAAAGGCCTTCTTCCGGGCGGCCGGAGCGGGGCTGTGTGCCTCATTGGCTGTTTACATCCGCCCCAGTTGGTTACTTTTCCCGCCTGGTTTGCTTTTTGTCCTGGCGATATTTTCGAAATCCTTCTTTCGTCGCCGAATTCTGCAATCTCTTGTGATGCTCCTGTGCATGTTACTTCCACTTCTCCCGTGGGGAATCCGCAACCGGCACGTGACGGGGCATTTTGTCATCACCACGTTATGGATGGGCCCGAGTCTGTTCGACGGATTGCACCCCGGTGCAACCGGTTCCAGCGATATGACCTTCTTCGAGCAGGATCACACACTCGACCGGATGAGTGAATATGAAATGAATCGCTATTACAAAAACCGGGCCCTGAAATTTGCCCGCGAGAATCCCGGGCGGGCGATTCAACTCGGATTCATCAAATTATGGAGATACTGGAAGCCTTGGCCCAATGCCGAGCAGTTCCGAAATCCCATTCTGCAGGGATTCGTCGCGATCGGATTCCTGTTTTTGGTGGGATGGTCAATATACGGTGGATGGGCAATGCGAGGCAGTCGGGAACTCCTCTTTCTTTGTACCCTGCCTATCGTGTATTTTGCTGCTTTGCATTCGTTGTTTGTCAGTTCACTGCGGTATCGCCTACCCGCGGAATATCCTTTGGCCGTTTTGGCGGCGATTGGTATCGCCAAGTGGTATCGGTACAGGAACCCCAATAAGGACTAAAACGGACTGAGAACATAGTCGAAAAATGGGAGAGTATTCCCAAATTGTTCTGTTGTGGGACAGTTGAACTCCAGATAACGAAACGCGCCAGGGAATTGGCACAGGCTACTCATGGATTGAACTTGGATGTTTTTTCGTCGACGAAAATTGGATCAGCGGGCAGCACCTGCGAACAGTGCTGTCAGGAAGCGAACCGGGCGAACTGAGCGAGCCGGTTGGTTACAGTTTCTTCGGGAATCGCTTTCCGGGTTTCTTTTCGTTACAGCGATCTTTATTTCTCTCGGCCTGGGAGCGATTCTTTGGGGCTGGACGCAGCGCGATCGGTATTTGACAGATCTATTGCGCAGGAAATTGCAGGATAATTACGCCGAGTGGAATATCACTTTTGATTCCGCCGAGATTGATAATCATGGACGTATCATCATTTCAAAGCTGGTTGTCAATCCCGAAGCGAGTGAGCTTCCGTTGTGTGATATCGAGGGGCTCAGGATTACTGTCGATCAGGATTTACTTTTCAATCGTCGGCAACTCGATATTCAGTCCATCGAACTCAACCGTCCGAAGTTGCAGGTTCGCCGGGAACGCAGTGGCAAGTGGAACTGGGAAAACCTCCCCGAGATTCAGACAACGAGCATTGCACCACCCGTCATAAAAATCAGGGACGCCACGGTCGCTGTGCAATGGGAGCATGAACAGTTTGCCCGAGCCGTTCGTGTGCAGGTGAAGGCGGTTGATACCGATATTATCCCGACCGGCAGGCATCGGTTCCAGTTTCAGGGGATCGGGCGGGAAGAAACGCTGGGCAGCTCCCAATTTGTGGGGAATATCGATACGCTGCACAAGAACTGGTCATTATCAGGGGTACTGAAAGGCTTGGTGATTGACCAACCTTTTCTGGATATTGCCAAGAACCTCTCGCCTGATGCCGATCGCGTTCTGTCGGATCTAAAAAATGCCCGACCAGATTTTTCACCATCGGCTCGGGATGAATCGACAGGTCAGCTGGCTCCCGTCCAGACAGTTCCAGTTCAAACGGCCCAACTTGTTCGAACAGAACAGCCCTCCAATATCGGCGGGAGTAATGAGGAGTTTTCGTTGCAGTTGACAGCGAATCTGGAGTTTCAGATTTCCCAAACAGCCGATACTTCCCCCGAATATACTCTCCGGGCTGATCTCGTGAACGGCCAGTTGATACACCCGGGGTTACCGATCCCACTGGATAAAATTCAAGGGCGTATTGCAATCGATCGGTTGGGGATGCGGCTGGAAAATATCGAGCTGGCTTCCGGAAAAACTTTTGCCCAAATTTCGGGGGCCTGGGGATGGCAACGGGGAAACCTGCCGGAAAGGATCCGGGAAGGATTTGATGTCGTCTTGCAGGATTACCGTGTAAGCCGGGAAACACGCGATTACCTGCCGAGGAATGTCAGAAAGGTATTCGATGAACTCTCGCCCACCGGAGTCATCAGTGCCTCATTTCAGATTAAACGGGGAGATGACAGCCCGCTCAAGCTCGATCTGAAATCGGCTGTTGTGCGCGATGCTTCCATTCAGCACAGGCTCTTCTACTATCCAGTCAGTCAAATTTCGGGAACAATTCTCAGTACGGAAAACGGGATCGGTTCGGAAACCTGGTCTTTCGAAAAATTTACCGGGAACATCGCAGGGCAACAGGTTCGTTTCAAAGGGACACTGATTGATCCTGGGCCGAATTTTGAAACCATTATGACCTTCGATCTGGATCAGTTGCCGATCGATGAGCAATTCTATCGGGCCTTGCAACCTGCCAATCGGGCTGTCTTGGAGGAACTCAATTTGCAGGGGATGGCCAGTTCCATTCATTGCACCATTTTGCGAAAACTTTCCATCAGGAATAAAGCGATTTTACGTCTCGAAGCGGATCTCAACGATGTTTCCATGCGCGTTCGGGATTTTCCCCTGGCAATCAATCAGGCACAGGGGCACGTTTCCTGCGATGAACAGGGCTGGCAGTTTACACGAATTTCCGGAAAGCACGGGAAGACGCAATTGAACGCCTTCGGGGCTGTCACACCGCAGGGAGATCAGTGGCGGTTGAAACTGACGGCGTCGGCCAAACAGGCGAATTTCGATCAGAATTTGCGACTTGCCTGCCGGGTTGCCAGTGCGGAAGTGTCACAAGCCTGGGACAACCTGCGACCACGGGGGGAGTTTGATGTCACCGTTGAAATTGATGGCTTAATCGGTAAGGAAGAAAGTACGCTGCAGGTCGAAATACCGTGGATGAAGCTGAATCGATGCGAACTGAAACCGACGGCTTTTCCCTGGCGGATTTCACAGCTTGATGCAACCGTGCGGGTGAGTCGGGAGGGAGCGGTTCGTTTTGAAAACCTCAAGGCCGTGCATGGTCTCTCCCACATTGAAGCAGACGGTTCATTCAGCACCCATCCGGATTATTGGCAATTGAAATTCGATCAACTGGTAGTCGATGATCTTTCGCCCGATCACGAATTCAAGGCGGCATTGCCTGATGATTTCCGCAGTCTGTTGGAGTCGATGAAGATTGAAGCCCCCCTTTCGGGATCGGGAAAAGTTGAATTCAAGGGAGATCATCAGGGAAAGGTTGTTACCGCGGCCTGGGACGCATCGCTTGTTTTGAATCAGGCGGATATATTTCTGGGGCTTCAGATCGGTAAAGTCAGTGGGACGATCGATATGACCGGGGCACTTGACCGGGATGGGGTGGCCACCATTTCCAGCGGAAAAATGGCGCTGGATTCCTGCTGGGTCAATGGATATCACATTTCGGATGTCAAGGGGCCGTTTTTCATTGACAAAGAGCGTATTGTTGTCGGCTCGGAAAAAATGTTCGATACCGGAGATCCGGCTCAGGAATGGAAAACAATTTCCCGTCAGGAACGCGTGTCGGGGCACATCTTCGGTGGGGAACTGTTTCTCGATTTGATGGCCCGCCGCACGAAAACGATGCCTTATTGGTTGCGGTGCAAACTTTCCCGTGCTGACCTTGAACAGTGGGCCATTCAAAATAAATATGGGCAGGCAAACATTCGGGGAGAGATAAATGGATACATCGATTTGGCCGGCGATATTGTCTCGACGCGTCATCTGGTGGGAAGCGGGGAATTGCAAATCAGTCCGGCTGCACTTTATGAATTGCCCGTGATTCTTCAGATGATTCAGAAGCTCAAGTTCACTCCGGCTGATGGATCCGCTTTCCACAAAGCGTATGCGAAGTACCGCGTGCAGGATGAAAAACTGATCTTCGATGAAATCGGACTACTCGGCGACAGTATCAGTCTGTTGGGGAAAGGCTACATCCGCTTTGATCGCACAATCGATCTCGATTTTGTTTCCCGCCGACCTCGCAAAAGTCGAATTAATGTTGTGTCGCAGGTTTTGACAGGGCTGGAGAGGATTTTACCGGTGATGTTTATTGTCGATGTGACCGGGACGATTGACTATCCGATTATCAACGTCCAGGATGGCGTGACCGATGGTGTCAACGGAGCGCTTCAGGGGTTCATCAAGGCATTGGAATCCGGCCCGGCCAACATCCGCCCGCCGCTCACACAACCTCCTCCGAGACTGCAACTGCCCGAACAGGAAAACTGAACGGGAAAACTGAACAGTGTCGCGGGTTCGCTCAGACGCGCACACCGCCATTGCTCCACCAAGCTGATTGCAAAAGAACACCGCTCGACCGTTTTGACCGCTTGTTGTTCAAACAATCTTAATCAATAAAGATGAACTCATTCATATTGAAAAGCAGTCGGCAATAATTTTCCAGCCCGTTATTTTTCGCGTAGGCAAGAAGCAAGGCGAACTCATTTTTGCTCGGTGGTCGTCCCGCTACCTCAAGGAAACCCTGTTTCACCGCCCGTTCGATTGAATCCGTTTGAGATTCCAGCTTTTGGGCGAACTCGCCGGACATCACAACGACAAGCCCGTTGTTGAGCAACGTCAGAGCTTGCAGCGGTGTGAGCGATTCATTGCGCTTCGGTACCAGCAGAGAGGGATCTGCACAGTCGAGCGTGTTCATGAACGGCTCCAGTTGGGAGCGGACAATAAACCGATAAATCGAACGCCGATGCGTACGCGGATCGGCTGGATCGTGCAGATGGTATTGGTAGTGTGGCGAGTGCTCGGGCTTTTCAATGACAAAATCCTGGAATGCCGGCCCTCCCATTTTGAGATCGAGTTTTCCGCTGATGAACAGAATGCTGTCGCGAATCGCTTCTGCATCCAGTTTTCGTGAGGACATCTTCCAGAGCAGGCGATTATTGGCATCGATTTCCATTGCGCGACGAACACGAGCATCAACCGGCGGGTTCGATGTCTGTTGATAGGTTTTGCTGGTAAGAATCAGGCGATGCAGATCCTTCAGGGATTGTCGCCCATCCCGGAATTCCACTGCGAGCCAGTCCAGCAATTCCGGGTGGGTGGGAACGCCGCCCATATGACCGAAATCATTGGGGGTATCGACGATTCCATTACCGAAATGGTACTGCCAGACACGATTGACAATGCTTCGCCAGGGCAATGGATTCTCCCGCGCCGTCAGCCGCCAGTAGAAGGAGCGCTCCTCGGTCGTGACG
>JALTOP010000511.1:6324-29649 GCA_027000105.1 Planctomycetaceae bacterium
CCGGTTGATCGACTGTTTCGGGGAAACGGGCTGGAAGATTGGCAAAAATCGAAAGTGTCCCCGGAATCGCCTCGTAGTCGGGTTTGTTGATGTTGCCCCGCTTTAGCAGAAAAATCGGTCGCGGTTTCCCATTGAATTTTCCACGCCCGACAAAATTGCCCGATCCGGTGTGAACCGTCCCCGCATAAACCCGTTTCGGTTCGGGCAACTGGGCCAGTTCGTTATCAATGGAAGCAATCAGATTGCGAATCTGTTTCAACTTGTGATGAAGTTCGGGAGTTCCGGCGAGTTGGAGGAGCTCTCGGCGTTTCTGTCTCAGTTCAGCCAGCTTTTGTTCCCGGTCGGATTCCGGAGCAATCCCGTCGACCAGATTTGTTTTTGCCCAACGGGGAAGCGCTTCAATCGTATCCTCGGCGCTCACTATTCTGTTGATCGCGAGATTCTTTCCTTGAGCATTCAACACCTCCAGTTCGGCCAGAGCAAAGATGTAATCCCCTTTCCGCGGAGCCAGCTTCGTGGCGGTAACACGCACATACTGCGCCTGAACTGGAGCGGGTAGCCGCAAATTCACCGGTATTATGCCAGGATTCTCGAAATCCTGTTCATCTGAAGTGAGACCGGGAATATCCAGGGGCGTTACCTCTTTTTTGAAATCGGGATCATTACCAACTTCAACCCGGAAGCGAACCGGAAAACCAAACCCCGCGCCGATATTATTGAAATTGTCGAAACAGGGACGCAGTTTGATTTGTGAAATCGCCTGTGGTTTTCCCAGATCAATTTGTACCCATTTCGTTTCGTTTTGTGTTGCAGAAATCGCACTATGATAACCATAAGCCACGGGAAGTTCGGTTTTCGTTTTTTCCTCGTAGATGGAAATCAGTTTTTCGATTTCGACCAACTCCGCTCCGGCTGCATCATGCAGAGCGTGAGCGAGATGTTTTTCCGTTTTCTCGGCTTGCTCCTTTTCCTTTTTTAATCGATGGAATTTTTTCAGCAGGGCAGGATCATCAAAGTAGTCCCGATCAGCGCGATCCAGGGCGGCGAAAACAGCCTGTAGTGCGTAATAGTCATCCTGAGAAATGGGATCGAACTTGTGATGATGGCACTGGGCACATCCGACGGTCAGGCTGCAGAACGATTCGATAGTATTGCGAACCATATCGTCGCGATCGAGATGACGGGCGATCTTGCCATCCGTTTTTGTCTCCGGAACTTCCGCATGGCCGACAAAATCCCAGGGACCAGCCGAGATAAAGCCCATCGCCACGATTCCGTCAGGGGAATCCGGGAACATCGCATCCCCGGCGATCTGTTCCTGGACGAACTGCGACCATTTTTTGTCCTGGTTGAGGGAGCGAATGACATAGTCCCGATAGGGCCACGCATTGGGCCGGGGCTTGTCTTTATCGTAACCGTGTGTGTCAGCGTAATGCACAATATCCAGCCAGTGTCTCGCCCAGCGCTCGCCGTACCGGGGAGAAGCGAGCAGTTGATCAATCAATCGCGAATAGGCATCCGGGGAAGGGGCGTTGACAAAATCCTCGATCTGTTTCGGTGTGGGAGGCAAACCGATCAAATCGAAGTAGACTCTGCGAATCAGCGTTCTTCGATCTGCAACAGGGGAGAGTTGAAGTTTCTGTTCTTGTAAGCGTTTTAAGATGAAGGCGTCAATCGGGTTCTGCACACCGCTGGAACCGGGACTTTTTTTTACTTGCGGAACCACAGGGCGTTGGAGCGGTTGAAAGGCCCACCAGTTCGTATCGGACAGGGCAACCGGTTTCAAGCGGACATCGTTTGGCCAGACCGCTCCTTCAGAAATCCAACGATGGATAACCGCCTGCTCTGCTTTCGAAAGGGGTGACTTTCCTTTAGGCATTTCCGCTTGCGGTTTCCCGCTGGAATCCTTCTGTTCGGTGGTAATCAAGGCCATGAGGTAACTGGCATCAGGATCGCCGGGTTCAACGGCTTCGCCACTTTCACCGCCTCGCTTCAGTGCCTCGGCACTATCAAGCGAAAATTCTCCCTTGGAAAAATCTTCATTATGACACTCCAGACAGTGCTTTGTCAGGATCGGCGCGACCTGTTCACGAAAATAGACTTCCCGCTTCTGAATGGCCGATTTCTCCTCGCTTCGGGCAGGCAGGAGGAAGCACGACAGAACGCTGTAAGCCGCAAAAACAACAGCAGCGGTCTTCGCGGGGAACGATTCAGAGCGGAAAAACAATTCAAAGCGTGAACAGGGGCGGGGAGTCGCCATTGCAAGTGAACCTTCAATTGAGACTGTGATTTGCTGGCAAACGGCAGGAGGAAAATATCATCAGCATTAATGACATAAGCCCCATTTTATATCTTGTGGGTAAAATTGCCAGCCTGATTTTGAAAAACTCCCAATTTGTAGATCGCAGTCGCGCAGTTTCTCTTTTGCGGTTTCTCTTTCATGCGGCCCTGTTCATTCCAAATGATGGGCGGATATGCTAAATACGGTTCTCGCAAAAATTCGTTCTTGATGGAGAGAAATTGTCGTCATGCTTTGGGAAATTGAAATCACATCAGCCCGGGATTTTACCGACCGGGAAGCGGCCCGTGTTCTGGCGGAATGCAGCAGTCTTGGCTGCAATTCGATCACGCAGGTTCGTTCTGCCCGATTGTTCCTGGTACAGGGAGCGTCTCTTGGCGATGAGGATTTGGATTCAATAGAACAGTTGCTGGCCGACCCCGTCACGGAAAATTCCACGCGGAAACTACTCGCTCCAGATGCAGCAGCATCGACTGTCCCGGCCGGTTGCAATTTTCAGTTGCAAATTCAAATTCTGTTCAAGCCCGGGATGACGGACAACGTCGCGATGAGTACCAGGCGGGAACTGCAACAACGCGGCTTGCCCGTAGAGGAAGTGGCGACTGTTCGCAGGTATTGGTTCAATGCCGATGCTGATGCCTCGCAGGTGGATCGGGTCATTTCCAGAATCCTGGCCAACGATGCGATTGAACGTGTCGTCAGAGGTCCACTTCAGTTGACCAGCATTACTCTGGGGCACGATGTCCCCTTCGAGTTGAAACAGGTGCAGCTTTCCGATTTGGATGACGGGCAACTGATGCAGATTTCGCAGGAGAATCTGCTTTCACTTTCTTTGGTCGAAATGCGTACCATTCAACAGTACTTCCGGGAATTGGGACGCGAGCCGACCGATATCGAACTGGAAACGATCGCTCAAACGTGGAGTGAGCATTGTTCGCACAAAACGTTGGCCGGTCGAATCAGATACGACGATGGAACGCAAACGCGGCATTTTGAAAATATGCTCAAGGAGACGATTTTCGCTGCAACGGTTTCGGTTCGGGGATCTTTGGGGGATGATGACTGGTGCGTGTCCGTTTTCAGCGATAACGCGGGCATTGTGACATTCAACGAAACTTACGATGCCTGTTTCAAGGTGGAAACGCATAACCGTCCATCCGCTTTGGAACCGTACGGTGGCGCGAACACCGGGATCGGGGGCGTCATTCGCGATTGTCTCGGCACCGGATTGGGAGGCAAGCCGGTTGCCAATACCGATGTCTTCTGTTTTGCCCCCTCGGATATCCCCTACGAAGAGTTGCCCCCCGGCGTACTTCACCCGAAAACGATTTCCCGTGGTGTTGTTGCAGGTGTTCGCGATTACGGAAACCGCATGGGCATCCCGAC
Source organism: Planctomycetaceae bacterium (assembly GCA_027000105.1). Lineage (GTDB taxonomy): Bacteria > Planctomycetota > Planctomycetia > Planctomycetales > Planctomycetaceae > Rubinisphaera. The sequence continues at coordinate 10,010 of JALTOP010000511.1, forward strand.
GGTCAACGGGGCTGTCTATTTCGATGAGCGTTACATCGGCAACCCGCTTGTCTATTGCGGGAACGTGGCCATTATTCCTCGCGGGAAAGCATTCAAGAAGGTGCAACCGGGAGATTATATTGTTTCCATTGGTGGACGAACCGGACTCGATGGCATTCATGGTGCGACTTTTTCTTCAGCCGTCCTGACCGATAAAAGTGAAGAAACCTCTGGAGGTGCGGTTCAAATCGGGAATGCGATCACCGAAAAAATGGTTGCCGACGTCGTTCTGAAAGCACGGGATCTTGAACTGTTTTCAGCCATTACCGATTGTGGGGCAGGGGGCTTCAGTAGTGCGATTGGCGAAATGGCAGAAGAAACCGGTGCGGAAGTCTGGCTCGACAAGGCCCCGTTGAAGTACTCCGGACTCACCTACATGGAAATCTGGATTTCCGAAGCGCAGGAACGCATGGTTCTTTCGGTTCCACCAGAAAAATGGGAAGAGTTCAGGAATATTTGCGATAGCGAAGGCGTTGAAGCCTCGATTTTGGGAAAATTCACGGAATCGAAAAAGCTTGTTTTGAAATATCAGGATCAGCAAGTTGGTGAACTTGATCTCGCTTTCATGCACGATGGCCGCCCGCCCATTGTGCGTGATGCCGTTTACCGACCGAAAGAAGTGACACCGGTTGCACTTTCAGAACGCGAAAATTACAACGACGATCTGCTTCACATTCTGGCTTCGCCCAACGTCTGCAGTAAAGAGTGGATCATCAGGCAGTACGACCACGAAGTGCAGGCCGGTTCCGTTGTCAAACCGCTTGTCGGTGTTGAAAACGATGGCCCGGCCGATGCCGCCGTCGTTCAGCCGGATTGGAATTCGCCGCGTGGTCTGGTTATTTCAAACGGAATGAATCCGCATTACGGCGATCTCGATCCGTATCGCATGGCGACTTCCGCGATTGATGAAGCGATACGAAATTGCGTTGCAACGGGAGCCGACCCGAAAAAAATCGCGATTCTTGACAACTTCTGCTGGGGCAACACCGATCGACCGGAAACACTGGGGGCGCTCGTTCGTTCTGCTCTTGGCTGTCAGGATGCGGCGATCGGTTTCGCAACGCCGTTTATCAGCGGGCGAGATTCACTGCATAATGGATTCACCTACCCGGAAAATGGCAAGCAGAAAACCGTCAGCATTCCCTGTTCGCTTTTGATTAGTGCCTTGGGACAGATCGAAAATATCGAAAATGCGGTCACGATGGATCTCAAAGCAGCAGGAAACCAAATTGCGATTGTTGGCATCACACGTAATGAACTGGGGGGAAGTCACTACTGTCTGGCGAATGGATTGGACGGCGGTGAAGTTCCCAACGTCGACTTCGCTTTGGCGGGGAAAGTTTTCACCTCGCTTCACCAGGCGATGCAGAACAGATGGATCCGTAGCTGTCACGATTTGAGTGAAGGGGGCCTGGCGGTTGCCGCTGCGGAGATGGCTTTTGCAGGAAATCTGGGACTCGACCTGCACCTCGAAGATATCCCCTGCGAATTTCCTGCCGAGTTGTCTCCAGCCGATCCGGTCAAACTTTTTTCTGAAAGTAACAGCCGCTTTCTGATTGAAGTCACGCCAGAGAACACGGAAAAAGTGGAAGAGCTTTTTGCCGAACTTCCATTCGCCTGGATTGGCGCTGTTTCCGAAGAGCCACAGCTTTCAATCTGGGATTCAAATGGCGATCCCATCATCCGCCAGTCAAACAGAATCCTCAAAGCTGCCTGGCAAAATAAAATTCAGTGGGATTGATTCGCGATGCGTACAAAAGACGCTTCACTCCTCGACCAGTTCGACATCATCGGTCGAGTCGATCACTTTCATCAGTTTTGCGTAGGACGATCGTGTATCGACTGTAATCCGGTAATCGAAATACGGCCTTCCGATTGGAGAACGTTCCCGCAAACCGGCTTCCAGTCCATTGCGCAGCAGTTTCGCTGCAAAATGTTTGCAGGCCTCATTTCCCTTGACCCGTACCAGGCAATCAATGTGCATCTGATCCGGACGTAACCTGATATGGTGACTCGATGTCATGCAATTCTTCCCTGTCAATCCAACATGGCTAATCCTACATAATTTCCCGTGACCGGTGTAGAGGAGAGCATCATCAATAAAAAATTGTCATGTCTGATAACCCTCGCCCTATTGTGACTAAATCGGAGCGTTGCTACCAGTGCGATTTGTCCTTAATTCAATGAAACGAAGTGCAAAAGCGGCAGAGTACTGCCTGCCTCTCAGGATCTCACAAAGTTTGATTCAGTACCCAGCCTGTCCGTATCAACTGGGGCGGGGTGCGAATCAGTTTCCTCTTGAGCGAAACGCCAAATATTTCCCCAATGATTCTGCAAATGGTTCGTCTGTCAACAATTTCACACGATCGACGCCTGTTTTCCCGCAAATTTGATCGATTTGAGCCATGAATTTTCGATACTGCTCCAGATAATGCCGGCGTAAACGATGAGGATCGACCAGCAGACGATTATCCGTTTTTTCCAGATTATGAAATTGCGTCGGTCTGCTGAAGGGAAACTCTTCTTCTTCCGGAGCGACCACCTGGAGAACGATCACTTCATGGTGATAATGTCGAAACCGCTTGAGAGCTGCCCGCAACGGTTTGATATCATCGAACAGATCGCTCAACAGAACGATTAATGAACGCCGTTTGAGACGTGGAATAATTTCCTCGAATACCGCTCCCAGACTGGTTTCGCCACCCGGTTCTGACTGTTCCAGTGCCTGGATGATGCGAGGAAACTGGACCGCATTCATCGAAGGTTCGATCAATTCACGCATCTTGTCATCAAACAGACAGAGCCCAACGGCATCCCGCTGCCGAAGCAGCAGGAATGTCAGGGCGGCTGCCATCTGTTTCGCATAGTTGAACTTGCTCAATGTCGATTGCCCATACCCCATACTTCCCGAGGCATCCAGCATGATATAACAGCGAAGATTGGTTTCGTCCTCGTATTCCTTTACATAATAGCGTCCGGTTTTGCCGTAAGCCCGCCAGTCGATATGCCTGATTTCATCACCCGGATGGTATTGCCGATGTTCGACAAACTCGACACTGCTCCCCTTGAATGGACTCTTGTGCTGACCCATCATATACCCCTCAACAACCAGACGGGCAACGACATCCAGTTTCGCAAAACGGGCCAGTGCCAACGGATCAGCCAGCGGCGCGACTTCGGGATCAGGTTGACTCATTGCTGCAATCCTTCTTGAAACGGTCGTAGCAGTTCATCAGTTTGTATCACAGCCTAAGCCACAGGTCAGGCTGGCAAAGTGACCAACTGATTTTACCGTTAAAAAACAACTGAATAACCGTTTGGCCCGGGAACTCCAAATAAAAAGAAGCCACCAGCAGGTACCGGCGGCTTCTTTCTTTTCTGTCCTGTTCAGAACTCAAACACCTCGGGCAGTTACGCCCTGATGCCGAGCTTCCGAAACGATGCCAAACATCATTCGGCGTTTCCAATCTCGAAATGCCAAAAACATCAAACGCTGTATGCAGCACTAGAGATCGCTTTGGATGGTGTCCTGACCATATCGGGTTCCGTTTGGCGTCAACAATCGTGCATACACACCCTCATCGATATTGGAAGCCAAAGTCTTGGCATGACCGTCACAGTAGTAAACATTGACATTGCCGCCAGTGTGGGCAGAGGAAGGCCGCCACGTTGCTCCCTGGCCCAGAGAAGGCGAGCTGATCCTGGAATCACCGGCTGTGAAAGTTCCGCCCCCACCAAGATCGGCTGCGGTCATCAAGGCCGAATTAATGTCTGTCGGTGCGGTATCGGTACCGGTCCCCAGTCCACGGTCGTTTGGTGCAACCGCTGCTGCCGCGGGCAACCCGGCGCTATCCACAGGAACTTGCAGAGCAAACGCGATATCTCCGGTGAACGGTGAATACCACCGTCGGGCATCCTGGTTTTCCGAGAGCATAATCGTCTGCTGGAGTCCATCGTTGTTGGAGATAAAATCGACGGTGACAATCGAACTGCCACGCCAGAAAACACCGGTTGACTGACCAACCCGGTTGGCAATTGAATTCCCCGTGTTGACGGCAGTCGCTTGCCCATCTCTCCACTCAATATTGTTGGCATCATGGGCAAGGTCGTTCACCGTCCCCCACTGACCATTACCATTGTTCTCGGGAGCGTATCCGGCATTGGCCACATAGCTCAAACCGCCAGGCTGCTGGAAGTTATTCTGGTCGTCCGGACAAACCAGAACGGCAATCTGTTTCGAAAACAGTGTCGAATGTGGTTCATTGCTGTTACCGGAAGCCGCCCCTTCACTTTTTACCAATTCCCGATACAGGGCCGCATTGTCCATCGCAGGGAACAGGGCAACAGGCCAACCATAACTGACCCGGGTGGCAACGTTGATATAACTATCCTGACCGGAAAGCTTGGGATACTTGCCACTGCTTTGTGACGTGAAACTTGCAACCGCGGTGCCGATGTTACGCAGATTGTTCATGCACTGCATATTCCGGGCCGATTCCCGTGCACCTTGAATACCGGGAAGAATCAGGGCCGCCAGGGTGGCGATAATCGAAATAACCACCAAAAGTTCAATCAGCGTGAACCCGCGGCGTTTACCGGTTCGATTCACGTTATCTCGTGTACGCAACATGTTTTACACTCCTCAGAAATTGTGCCTGCAAAAAACTCGCAACAGCTGACGGCCCAGACAGTCCATCACGAAAACAAATAACGAAACGCGCCCGCTGAAATAAGATCAAAAGACCCGTACTCGACCAGCCTTAAAAACCCGGCCCGGCAGTTAAAGAATCGAAAACCGAAAATTCACACCGGCAAACCGTAGAAATCCGCCAGCGTCCATAACCCTACAATCATCTCTCCTTCCATTATGGCCCGATCAACGATCAAAAATCCAGTCCATTTTGAACACTTTCGCAATTTTGGCCACAAGTATCGGCCTTTGCCGATAAAAACAATCTCTCGTGATTCGGCTTGTATAACACTTGTGTTCAAGTGTTCAGTGATAGTTGCCTGTCAATATGAATAAATCCGGATCGTACCGATCTGTCCCATTCACGAGCACATGCCCTCTACCAGGACGCAGCAACGAAAACGGTAAACGATTTCGGGCAGCTCTGTCGAGCAATCAAGGCACGTTCCTGAAACCACTTCTCAAATTTCGTCTTCCTTTTTTCCTTCCTTATCTCTTGTGCTTCGGAGGATCACTTGATCACATTTCGTAGTATTACAAACTTGCGCCAGTCAAATGTTCTCGTTCTTGGATCCCAGGCTTCTTCCAGTTTCGAGCGATCAATCACAAAGAACGCGCGGTGCACCGGCTGATCCGGCATCGCGCCACCGACTTGCACATTACCAAACTCGTCTTCAGCCGCCTCGTGGAATTGCACATAGATCCAACAGTAGAACACATTGCTGCGAACCGTCGTATTGTTGGCAATTTTGCTCAGGATCCGGTTGCGCGTATGGAAATCAACAGCGTCTTTTGTGAGACTGGCAGAAGGAAAGTTTGTGGCTGAAACATTGACATCGGTAGCCGTTCGGGCTTCGAACAACCGTCGATCCAGTACCGATTCTGTTTGTCCCAGCAGAACGTCATCTTTCGGTAGGCTGCGAAGAAGCGTCTGGTCAATGGTCTGTCTTGCAATATCATTCACATTGAACGGATCGGCATTGCCCAGAAACGTCATCGGACGGAACGGTCTTGAACCAGGGATTCCCGGCAGATAAACGGTATTTCCGGCTGCCGCTTCGATCGGATCCGGAATATCGCGCGCCTGGAAGAATTCTTTCCCCCAGTCTCTTGCCGCTTCTTTGGGATCCCGTAACTGCCGGAACGGAATTCCTGCATTCCCCTCTTCCGTAGCCGCGACCGGATCGGTGTGATATCTCAGATGATAGGTGTCGTCAATCAGACCAGCCAGGACGCCCGGATGCCGTATCGTGTTGAGGTTGATTTTCCCCGGTGTGCGTGGAATCGGCAAGTCATCCCGGAAAGCGGATTGTGCCGTTGTTTTTACTTCATAAAACTCGAACAGCCGATACCAACGGTTATCATTGGCTGCTGTGCTATCGGCAGCGGCATACCCCGATGCAGTGGTATCAACAGGAGGTGTGCCCGCTGCGGCTGTTACTGCCACGGATGGTTCGTTGTCCGGTCGCATGAATTTCGCGGTTCCCGCCAATACGGGGCGAACAGTTCCATTCACGGTGGCGAAGCCGGAGAGACGCCGTCCGTTGGAAAGAAGTTTGGTCACACCACCGCTGGCTATCTGCTGATTGGAACCAAGTTCGACGTATTTGGGAGAGGGACCAAACAGCGGGATTGAAAGCAGATCATACACGGAAGTGTAATCGCGATCGAAATGCGGTTGCCACAAGGTGAACTGATTGGCGTATCTTCCGTCGTTCAGTTCACCCAACGTGTTGTATGATTTCCCGTCAGCTCCCCTGGCACTACCACTAAAGTCGGCAAGATTGATGGAGGCGAGCGGTTCCGGAACTTCCTTGCTCGTTAAGCTCGAATAGCTGCTGCCTGTAGGGTTGAATGTCGTTTGCTCCATTGTGATCCGATCGACTTCGACCCATGGATTCCAAACTTTTTGCGGGTTGTAACCATTGCTGAAGTTGCTCGGCAAATTGGTGTGCAATCGCCTCTCAAGAATGAAGGTTGTGGTCGTGCCACTCGAAGGAAGGTTACTGTTGGTCAGCAGGAACCCTTTCGTGCTGGAATTGTTGACGACATTTTCCGACGTATCGCGGAATTCGTATCGCATTTCCTCCGTCGCGTCGGACCAGGTCAAATCGAGATCAACCCACGGGTCGGGAGTGTCGCTGCTTTGTGTTGCTGCCGGTGCCGTCAACGAGTTATAACGCCAACGCGCCCATTTCGCAGGGGCCAACACCTGATACTCTCCCGGTGTAGCGGTCTGTACGCGATAATCGCTGGGACGCTGATTTCCACTCAAATCGTCCTTTCCGTCATGATGTCCGATTGTGTAATAGCCGCCCGGTTCGACAATGTTGGCAACATCCAGACTCGCTCCCGAGGCAGGATATTTATTGGTGAGACTGTCCTTAATCACAACCGAACCAACGGTCGTTTCAGTATTGGGGGTGACGCCGGTGTTGACATCGACCCTTCTAATCCGCCAGTTCCCGCCATTAAGGGAAACAGGAAACGGACTTGCATTTTGCAGTTCCAGAAAGATGTGGTGGCGATCTGGATCGGTATCATCGAAGAGGGTCGAATTTTCGTCCATCGACTGATTTCCGCTGGTTTTAATCCACAAACTTTCGCTAAAGCAAAGTGACTGACGCTCGACTACGAAAACACGGGCCGTTTCGCCGGTCGCGTCGTTCAGTGCTCCGGTTGAAGAATTTTTCGTGCCGGTAATGTCCCAACCATCGCCCAGGTTTCGATCGTAAACGAACTCGGTAATCACATCGTCCCGATCCAAAGCGTCTACCACATTCACTGCGAACTGGGCCATTTCGCGAAGCTGTTCGTTGGTGTAAAGCTGGTTGATGCTGTTATCCTGCGTGTAATCCAGCGTGTCGTCGCCGCCACCCAGTGTGTAAAGCAGCACGTAAATGTCGCGTGCCATACACTGGCGGTCAAAGCGGGCCCACCACTCCTGAGCCACCTTGTTTCCCTGGATGGCGGAAAACGGAAATGCCAGGCGGCTATCCTGCGGATCGTAAATATTACGATGTTCCATAGCGGGGATCGTATCACTCCCCCCGGAGCCGAAAACTCCACCGTTTGTGGTGTGTGGGGTCAGGTGTCTGTGTTTAAGAACGGGATGACCATTTTCATAAACGAATGTCAGCAGACGGTTCAGGTCAAGTCGATTATGTTTGAAGATGTTTTTCGGATTGTTTGCGTACTCGATCGTCAGCCATCGACGAACAGCGTACCGTATCGGATCGTTGATTTGATACGGAGCATGATTCGCACTGGCACTCGTGGCGAAAGAAGGCGGGAATCGCAACGCATTCTGGTTGCTGTAAACGTCATTAAATTCCCAACCACGTTTTTCATCCAGAATATCGCCATCGTTATCGGTATCAGCCACACGTGATAGACCAAATTCCCAGCGATCCCAGCTATCCGTTGTGAACTGGCTACGAACCAGCATGCCGTTGGTAGGAGTGAATCCGGTCGTTGACTCGACCGCACTGAGACGTTCAAAGTTGAATTCCAGCAGTTTCTCCAGTCGGTTCGGCGATCCGATTTTCGCCCAATCCCCATCGGAAACATGTAGAAACGCCATGTCGTTGACAGAAAACAGGGCATCGTTATTCAAATTGCGAAACGCCGGTTCCACGGCGATTTCGTCCGGTTCATCTGCCAGGTAGGAGGCCCATTCCCGGTCACTGGCTGAAAAACGGTGCACGTGCCGATCGAGTTCTCCCCAGCCAAACAGACCCTCAAAACCGGATTGCGAATAAGGCGTCACACCAGCCACGGGGGTCGGAGGAGTCGTGTTGTAGGTCACTGCAATATTTGGTTTGGCAGAAGTAGGTGCTATCGGTATTTGATATTCAAAACCGGCCACATCTCCGATCCCTGTGATGCTTCCCCCGTAGTCGACCCAGCGCCCGGGGTTTTTCTGATGCGTATCTTTCAGTGAGAGATTGAAGGCGGTTGTGCTGGCCGCCCGTCTTTGGGCCCCCTGATTTGTCTGCGATGAAAATTGCAAGGTCGGATTATTGAAATCGGAAAGATAGCTGTAGCGCCCGATTCCCAGTTCATCGCCGGGATGAACCGAAGCAGGAATCGAAATGCCAAGTTGACCAAACACGGGATCTGCAGAACTTCCTCCAGGAATACGTGCCTTGCCTGCTCCGGTGAAATAGTCTTCGTCATCGTCGACCCCGGGAATTCCAGGGGCCGGAAATTGTACCGGAAAACTGACCGCAGAAAGCGAACTGGAGAATCGACTGTAAGCCGGGTAAGGTGGCTGCGGAGCGGTAATCACGGAAGGACTTCCAATATTTCCCCGCGCAACCGATACCGCATTATCGATCAATTGGGAATCACCCCAGCGACCAGCGACCACATCGGTATTGTTGGCCGTATTTCCATCGGCGACACCGACAAGCAGACGGGCCAGTTCCATGTTCGACATATCCAACTGCGAAACCGCTGCTCCTGTCAAGTCGATCCCGAACATGCTGCGGTAACTGCCAGGCAGCAGTGTGGGTGTTCCTCCCGGTTGATCCAATGGACGATAGAACGCACGACCTGGATTCACTTCTCCCATCGAAAGACCAAAGTTCGAACGCGAAACATACGTTGTGTTTCCAAAGGCTCCGCTAGCCCCAGCCGACGGATTATGCACCAATGAGGTCGGCTCTCCATACAAATTCCCGGCTGTGTTCAGGTTAAGTAGCCCGTCGGCATCCATGATCGTGATGGCGAACATGGGAATCCGTTTACGGCCATCGCTCAGGACTTCCACTCCATGATTCAAGTCCAGCAAAATTGCCTCTTTACCGTTAATCGATAAACCATCAGCATCGATGCCGCCTCCGGTTGGGCCACTGGTCGGCTCGTAAGAAATATCGGCATGACGCCCCAAACCGCCTGTCCATATTCCCGCTTCATACCCTCCCGAACCGGAGTTGAAATTCGGAAACGGAAAACCGTTCGCCGGCCCTGTTGTTCCGGTAACAGGATCAAACCCGCCCGCCTTCACATACCGCTTGACGGTTCTGGAATGCACAATAGTAGGATCAGTCGAGTCGCGATAACGCAGGCGAATCACATGTTCTTTGTGAGGGCGAAGCACACGGTTTCGATAAGCGGGATCCGTATAAATATCAACAGTTTCATCCCGAGGCAAATACTGTGGCCGATGGAAAGAGGGGATCCAGACCCGTCGCAATGTTTCTACCGCAGGATCCGGATTGACATCGATCAACGAAAAATATCCCAGAAACATGCTGTTGATATCCGGATACGTGTACCCGGCGTCCGGTTCGAAATCAGGGACGAAATTCGGATGGTTTGCGAACCCGAGTGGACTGACAGGGTATGTCTCACCGCTGGTGCCGGAAACTGCCGGATTGGCCGCCGGGCTGAAGTTGATCACGATGTCGTCGCCATCAAAAGTTCCGCCTGTTGTCGGATCAAAAACATTCGAATCCTTGTCTGAATCCTCCGCAATACCGTCGGCGTTGTAGTCGAAGCCGAACCCGGAGGAACCCGAATCAGGGATCCCGTCGTTATCTGTATCCTGAAAAACCACATTAATACCGGAGCCGGTAAAAGGCTGCATGTTCGTGGGGCGCAAATCGGGCCCAAAACTGCCGAGCATGTTCGGAATCATCGAATACTTCCGACCGTACAACGCGGAACTGCGCAGATCATCCGTCGGCCCAATCAACACCTGCTGCATCGCGAAATCAAAATAATCACTCTCGGTAACTTCACGAGTGGAAACCGCAAACATCGAGGCGCTGTTTCGTTCTGCCGAGATAAAGGAGTAGAAAAACATTCCCAGAAAGGCGAGCATTCCCGTCATCGCAATGACAACAATAAGCACCGCCCCCCCTTTACGGTCAGAAACAGAAAGCCCCCATTTTGATGTTCGTCCAAAATTTCTGTTTTGCATTTCGCATTCCAGCTTGGTCGCTCGACTTCTCATAGGATCACCTCAGACATGCCCGCCCAGGTTTTAACTTTTTAACTCTTGAAATTGACTCACACGAAGACGCCAGGGATTTCATACAGAATCTGTTTCAGGAATGAGCATTCTTTTCCAAAACCAGCTTTCCCAACCTGTCTTCTTTTCTCTTTTTCTTTCCCTGACGCCCAACGCAATACCTGACACCTATTGCAAGTCCTCATTAAACGAATGCACCAATGTTACTTGCCGCATCTGATCGCTGTTTGGATCGTGAAAACGAATGATGATCCGTAACGCCTTGATCGGCCTGCGGTTATCGACCGGTTGCCAGACGACTGTGCCATCATTTACGAAAGCACCATCTACTACGTCGACAACTTCCGCCCAGTTTGGTTCAGTCCCAGCTGATGTGCCCGCTGTCACACAAACATATCTTATTGCTCCAACTGAAGCAGGGTTGCTTCTGTTCGCTGGAGCAGTTCTGAAACCATTAGTGGGAAAAATGCTGTCACCTAGATTGTAATTTTGAGTGGGCTGCCAGTCCGGGATCGTGGCCGAAAACAACTTGGGTACATATGGCGGTTGCCCATTGCCGATAATTTTTACCTTCAATGCTTCAGTTAGATCATCCGGGTCAGTGTTCGAATCGTAGTCCGAGTGCCAGGTGTCGAAGACGTTGACCTCTTTGGGATTTGATGTCAGTGGCCCCGTGCGATTCGGTTTGATCGGTCCATAACTGGGGTTCAAATTATTGACGGTCGAAAAGTCCTGTCCCGCAAGTTCGGTTGAACCGATATCCACAAACCGGCTGGCGCGTTCGTCCCAGATTTCAACATCGAAACTTTGGACATTGTTCATCAGGATGTCGGTGCCACGGCGGGAACCGCCTGCAAATTGATCAAGCCGCCCCGTATTCTTGTAAAACGCAAGATCAAAATCATTCCGGGTGAAAACGTTACCGGAATTGTTTGCCGGATACTGGAAGTTGGCGTTGGAGGTCTCTTCATGAGTGTAACGACCGAAAAAGTAATCGACCCCTCCGGTAGAGAAATATTCGCGAGGAATGCCAACGACTGGGTGATGTCCGAATCGGAAATGCGGGACTCCCAGCGGCCAGTTATTGGCACCGGTGTTGCTCAGACTATCGTGAAACAGCGCCACCTGGTTTGGTGAGCTCGGCGGTGGTGTCAAATCGGCATCATAGGGAGAGATTCCGAAGTGGGCAGAGTAATCGAAATCGGAGTAAAAGTTCCCGCTGTACCCAATCATCAAATCAACCGGGTTGCCTCCACTGAAAACAGCCGGTTGAGCCAGCTTTTGATCATTGGTGCCATCATATTCCTGAAGGTTATTGGGAATTGCCGTCGCCTCCCGCAACAGCAATGTTCGACGATAGAGAGTGCCGTGCCGCAAAAAGTAGACCACTTCGGCTTTTTTGGAGATGGAGACATTATCTCCCGGCGTTCCATCATCCCAGTCCGGTTGATCGCGCACTGCCGTATTGGTGGAAAGTGATTTGGCTCTGCCATAGTAGCTCAGATTCTGTTCCGGGTAACGGTTGTTATCCTGACTTCCGTAGATGGTGAATTGCAGAACGTCGTCGGTATCGTCCAGCGGGTTGTTTTCCGAATAATAGATGTAACCCTGCTGTTGTGGTGCGGCGTCTTCTCCCTTGTATCTCAAGCCGGGAACCAGAGGAACAATTCCCTGCTGACCATCGATCGGGCGGTACGACATCCGTTTCAAATCGTTGTCAATCACAATGAAGGCGGTGCGTGCGCGTTGGTCGTTTTTCGCCAGGCCAACCTGGGTTGTCATCGCTGTTACTGCCAGAGAAAATATCTCCGCGAACATGGACATCACCAACAGCATCAACCCAACGGCTACCAGCATTTCCGGCAACGTAAACGCAGCCCGGCTTATGTGGTTTCCCGGTTCGAGATGGAATGAATTTTCCTTACGCATCGTCACTTCCCTCAATTAGCCCAGCCACAGACTTCACCGCTTTACCGTACGTACCGCCTCACTTATACAAAACGAATCAAAATGCAGTGAACTCGAAAACTTCCACGACGTTTTCCGGCACCATTAAAAATTGCCCCGTTGCTTCTGGAGATCGATCAAGCATGATCACCGCTTCACGATCATTGCTGCTGTCAATCCATGGTGTTGCTCCTAACCGCGCCGCAGGCACAGCCCGATCTTCTTCGATAACGGTTCGTATCTGATACCAGTAGCCGTTACGGGAATCAAAAACATAGCCGCCCTGCCGGATTCGCGGCTTCGAATCTGGCTTATCACCTCTCCAGCGAATGCGAACTTCCTGCGGCTGAATTCCTACCTGACCTTTTACCAGATTCTCGACTCCGTAGACCTGCTCTCCAATGGCGGAAAAGTCTCGACGGAAAAAAACGACCAGGTCTCCTCCCAGAATCCGCACCACATCTTTTTCCTGGCTGGAAGATGCCGTTGGCCAACCGACCTCAGTGAGATTATCAACAACACCATCCTGATCGTCATCGACAAGGTGGTCTCCCGGAGTTCCAGACGCTCCTAAAGAAACCAGTTGTTTGCGCAACGTCACCATGCAGGTGTAACGGGATTCAAACAGTTCGAGCCGCACTTCAGAAATGGCCCCATACAGGCCGTTCTCGGGAAGCGGGGCGGAAAAGGTGATTGTCTTGCCGGAAACTCCAGTCACAAGACTGACATGCGACTGCTTTCCGGTAATATCGACCAATACAATCCGTCCCAACGATCCCGCCGTGAGTGCGTTTCCAAACTCTGCAACGTCTGCCGCGTCAGCATCATTCAAAGTGACCGTTGTCGCTCCGGCTCCCCCACCAGTTACCTCGATGGAGGACAAAAACTGCTTCCAGCTATCATTCGAACCGAACATCGAAAACGCCTGATTTTTCTGGAAAGTACTCGCCAGATTAAAACCGCCGTTCTTGCGATCGGCAGTATAATACAGGGCAGTTACAGTATGCAGTTTGTAAGGATCCTTGCCGAACAGCAATGCATCAGGGATGCCATCTGCGTCTAAATCTTGCAGAGGGTCATCCTTAACATTGAACCATGCACCGAGTGGGTCAACCACAGAAACGACATTAAGTGGCAGGCTGTTTTTCAGATTGTCCAATATATTCGGGTTTTTAATCGAATGCCGCGGCCAGACTACGGAGCGGGGAGTGAACTCGACATTTCCAAGATATTTTGAATTCCCTAAAAAGAGTTTTGTTTGATCCGGATAGCTTGAGTTATAGTTATTTCGTGCCAGCCCCGGCAGTGCCTGGATGTATTCCTCGCATTGCAATTTCAACAGCACCGCGTTGGTCAGTTTTGTCGCCTGGGCAGAACGCAACATCGAAATCGGAAACAGCGAAGCGACCGAAACCAGCCCGATTCCCATCACCATCAGGGCCATCAGAATCTCGGTCAGTGTTGCCCCTGCGGGATACGAGTTGTCCAGTGACGGCTTCGCCGCCCCGGCCAAACTTTTCAGCGATTTGGAACTTGTGAATCGATTCATCGTAATGATCCGCCTCATAACAACCGCACCAACGCGGTGACCCAACAGAGTGAAAACCTGGAACTAAAAAAATTGAAAACCGGAATAAGACCACAAACTGAAAAATATTGACTCACGCGAAGGCGCCAAGACGCCAGGGGTTTTGTTCCTGCCCCTTTTTGATTTCAAACACCCTCGTTTTGATCACCCTCATCTTTTCATCCCGTCATCTCTTGTGAAAAAGTTTCTTTTTCTCTTTCCTTCTTTGCGACTTCGCGTCTTTGCGTGAAATACTCTTTCTACTTCGCTGTCGAACCTTCGATCGCGTAGCGGAAGATGTTATCCGCAATTCCATCAGGTGTTGAGACGCCGGTACTGTTGTTTCTCACGTCCGTCTGATCCAACGGGCTGACATTCACCTGACCGCTGGCGGGAAAAACAGTAATCACGCGGAACGAGCCAATATGTTCCGGCTTTTTCCCGTCGTTGTTATGATCACGCAAATCCCAAACCGGGACGCCGATGGTTGTTTGTCCGGCAGGTGTCGTTGTTGGGTCGTTTTCGAAAATGGCGTGTGTATCGCGGGTTTCGGCCAGTACCAGATGCAGCAACCCTTCGGCAACGACCGAACCCATGACCGTTCCTTGCGGTGTGAAAACAATATCAAAACGAGGCACCTCATAGCAGGTCCACGTGACCGTACCGTCTGTCACCGTATTTCCTACAACAGACGGCCAGGCCGGTTCACTTGATCCCGAAACCCCGCCTGTATTTGTCTGAAAGGCCCGCAAACCACCGCCGGTAACTCCCACTACCCAGTCTTGTGGTTGATAGGTCTTTCCTGAAATCCAACGGGTGACGTTCCAGTTGCTTGGCACTTTGCTGCTTTTCAGGTCGATAACAATTCCATCAGGAAGCGAAACCGGTTCTTCCCCCGACATCGGTCCCATCACGCCTGAAAGATCGAGTTCATAATCAACAGAATTCGAGCGACCGCCGCCAAATTTTGCATTTGGCAGCCCCCAGCTGATAACGTCGAGCAGCGGCTCGGTCACTTGCATCACACTTTGATTGGCATCCGCCAGGAAATTGGAAGGGGAAACAGTGTACCACTTGCCGGTTTTGGCAGGGATGCGAATTTTTACGCCCGGACGAATCTGGCCTCGGCTGTTCAGGGCACTCCAGGAGATTCCCGTATTTCCCGAGACGTTGACGTACTGGATTCCCTCTACTGTTGTGCCATTGCTGAGATCGCCATCCAAATCAACATAGCGCAGCGAGCCCGTTTCATAACTTCCGCCAGCCGGGTTGGACTGTCCAGTCACGTACATCATCCCCGTTATTTCGGAAGGATTATTTTCATCAAGAATGAAACGCACACCGACCGGCTTCTGGAATTTGAATGCTCGCGTCTTGGCTCCCTCGAGCATCGCCTGAATCTGTCGGGAGGCGGAACGAACCCGCTCGCTGCCGATGTTCAGGTTGAACGCACCGAGTGTCAGCACCGTCAAAACAACAAAAATCGTAATCGCGACCAACAGTTCGACCAGCGTGAAAGCAGTACGTTGTTTGGTTACCTGATGATTTGATTGGTTCATGATGTTGCCTGTCCAGTTCTGCTCATGTTTGTTTGCAGATATCGGGAGTTCTCTCCTGCAGAGAAGCGGAGAATGTCGTGTCAATAATGGCCCAGTCAACAATTTACTGTTCGATCGTTGAAACTATTTTTCTTCCAATTTCAGGTTTGTCACATTATCAACAAGCGGACTTTCACTCGGGTTGTTGATGGTCGCCTGTGTAGGCCGGGCCAGATGCCCAAACTGACCGATATTAAACGGTTCGAGTAACCCCAGTTCGCCATCCGCGCCCGCCGAGATCACCAGAAAAGTGTGGTACGTGTACGGAGTGTGGAACGTGGACCACAGGCGATTCGAATCTCCTGTCCCATCGCCATCTGAATCCCCCTCATGGAAGTAGTATTCCGGGGACTGTCCACTTATTTTTGCTTTGTTGATCATTACGCCGTACATTTTGCGAGTGGGGTCATCCGGATCGGTTTCGCGTGTCGACTGATCCAGTTTCACGCTCGAAACAAGATTCCAGAACGTATCCGTCGAAGCCCCGTCGGCGACATTTCCATCCGGTCGAATCAATCGTGTTGGCCAGCGATAAAATCGTAAGGGATTGCCCCAGGCATCGACAAATTCCATCAAGCCATCGCCATCGGTATCCGCAATTTCCTTGGCGCTGAATTCTCCATCATCGGCTGTCGTTACACCGAACGAACTGCTGGTGATAGTCAGATAGAGCAGTTCCGCACTTTCAGTGGCAGGGTCATGCTTGTTTTTATCGAATGTTCCTTTGGATATTTTATTGGCGATCAGTTTGCCGATCGTCGAATCATCCGAATACGTTCCTCCTGAAGCCATCACCTGTCCGAACTCTTCTAGATCGGGGCGGAGGACACCATTTAAAGTTTCCCAGTCAGCCATCCCATCCGGACCAGGGGGAGTAATATCTTCATCGAAGCCACTTCCGTTTCTGTCAAACTGCCCGGCGACACCATCGGCACCAACAAGATCTTCAAAACGCTGTGGAAACGCCTGTTTCATGCGCAGTTTCTTGGCGTAAAGTTTTTCGGCGGTCGGTTCCCCGAATCCACCAAAGGTTGATTTCTGTGGATACGTACGGTTTTTGACTTCCGCCTGTTCAAATTCCTTCCGCTGTTGTTTTAGAATCGTGTTGATCTTCATGATAGTGACGCGGGTTGCCTTGATGCGGGCGTTTTCCATCGTTCTGCCCAGAACTGAAAACAGCATCGCTGCCAGAGCGACAATAATCCCGATCACGACGAGAAGTTCGAGCATTGAGAAACCGGTCCGCCGGAGGCGCTGAACGGAACAGTACGGCAACTCATTCATCGAGAAATGATCCATGCGCTGAACCGATCGAACCTGATTTTTCACGTTTCGATTCCCCATCATTTTCCATCCACTCCCTGGCCCAAGCACGAAAACCGCTTTTGATCCACAGTCTACCTCAATCGTCCGGAGGAAAAGTTCGTCAGATTGTCCTTGTCGTCATCTGAAATCGCGTCATTCCCGTCGGGATCGTACCATCCACCGGTTCCGTAGAGTGTGTCCTGACCAGGCGAAATCAACTGATACGTTTTGCTCTTCCACGGGGTACCCGTGGCGCTACCTTGCAAGTAGGGACCGTTGGAAAGAAAAGACGTGGCATCAGCCGCCCGATACCCGCGACCGTCGTAACTGCTCAGATAGAGAATCGGCGTGGTCTGACCGGAGTAGGTATCGACGTATTCAGACATCTTGTCGGAATCAGTATCGACAAACCGATTGTTGACAAATTCGTGGAACGGCCCCACCCGATTGCTTCCGGTTCGGCTGAACGGATTGGCGGGGTTCTTGGCGAAGCCGATAGCTCCTCCATTTTTACTCATGCCTCCCAAAAAGAAAACGAGACACTCCCTTCCATCCAGCGTCAGGGTGTCGGACTTATCTCCATCCCCGTTGATGTCCCGATCTACCGCGAAGTTGAAGTCGGGCCAGTACTTGCGGATAAGCGCCGTGCTACGAACATCGCCAGACCAATTAGCCGCGACCTCATACAGCACAATACTGCTGGGCGGGTACATACCGAATTCTGAATGGAATTGAGCCAGGCCCGTGCTCAAACTGTTCAGTTCGTTGGCTGCTTTGGTATTGGCAACCGCAACAGTTGCCGACTGGATTCCGCCGAGCAGTAGCGCGGAGAGTATCGCGACGATACTGATCACGACCAATAGTTCGATCAGGGTGAAAGCGGCTCTTACGCTTCGTTGTTCAGACCGAATGCGTTCATTGCAACGCATATCCCTTCTCCTTCGTATAAGCCCAAAATGTTTGATGTGACGCCTCTGTTCAACAGCATTTCAAAACTAACGCTTCAGTTAAAAATCAGTTCAAAATTGACCGATCAGTCGAGGGGCGGGGCCGCTCTTGCGAACCCCACACGCTTCCCGTTTTCCTGATTAACTCAAATCGTTCATCAACTGGATCAGTGGATAGAACAATGCGATGACAATAAACCCGACGATCAAACCGAGAACAACAACCATGATCGGTTCGAGCATGTTGATCAAACCTTCGACCAACACTTCCACTTCTTCGTCGTAAATATCAGCGACTTTGTAGAGCATGTTATCCAACGCTCCCGTTTCTTCGCCGACGTCCACCATGTTGACGACGATATCATCCACAATTCGCGTTTCCTTCAGCGGAACCGCCATCGATTCCCCTTCCCGAATGGCTGAATAAATATGATTGAACGCGTTTTCAAAAACGTGGTTTCCAGCAGTATCGCGGGAGATCGAGAGCGCTTCGAGAATCGGAACCCCCGAGGCAATCAGTGTGCCGAGCGTTCGACAGACCCTCGCCGTCGTCGCCTTGGAAAGAATCATCCCCAACACCGGAATTTTCAGTGCGATCCAGTCGGTCACATACGCCCCGGTTTTGTTCTTGCGGATAATTTTCAGGATCAACCAGATGGCGAACGGTATCCCGGGAATCAGGTAGAAGTAATTGACGACCAGGTCGCTGATGTTGATCAGCAGGATGGTAATACCGGGCAGTTCGATGCCGAAACCAAGAAAGATATCCTTGAATTTCGGAATAATCCAATACATGATGAACCCGACGATTCCCGCCGCGACCGTGATGACCGCACACGGGTAAATCATCGCTCCCTGCACTTTTCGCTTCAACGATTGTGATTTTTCCTTGAACTCTGCCAGACGCTGAAGGATCACTTCAAGGGCACCACCGGCTTCCCCGGCTTTTACCATGTTCACATACAGGTTATCGAACGCCTTGGGCTGACGAGCCATCGCTTCAGAAAGTGTGTTTCCCGATTCGACATCTTCGATCACACTGATGAGCGAGTTTTTCAGGGCGCCCGGTTTCGACTGTCCTTCCAGAATCCTCAGCGATCGCAAGATAGGCAAACCCGCATCCTGCAGCGTTGAAAGCTGTCGGGTAAAGGTACAAAGCTTCTTGGCCTTTACCTTTCCGAACGAGAACGTTTTCTTTTTCCCCTGCTGATCGGTCTTGGCGGTGACCTTCTTTTTTTCTTTCGTTTTCTTTTCGGCTTTTTCCTGGATTTTGGTGACGAAGAACCCCCGTTCCCTGATTTTCTGCTGCGCTTCCATTTCGGAGGCAGCATCAATCGTGTCCTTCACTTCCAAACCAGTGTTATCCATCGCTTCATAAACGAAGGTAGCCATAATACCGCTCCATTACGTTCGAGAGTAAAAACGGGAGTTCAAAAGAACGCTCCAGTCAGTTGGTTTCGAAAAATTTACGCCTCAATATCTTCCATGATCGTTTCACGGACGACTTCGTCGATCGTTGTGACACCATCAAAAATCATCTTCAAACCGGATTCACGCAGAGTTGTCA
>JALTOP010000511.1:29659-32211 GCA_027000105.1 Planctomycetaceae bacterium
CTTGTGATCGGGCCAGTTTTCTCATTTCATCCACCGAAGCGTTTTCGGAGATCAAATCGCGAATTTCATCGTCGATATTCATCAGTTCGTAGATGCCGGTTCGGCCCTTGTAGCCGCTGTTGTTGCAGCGCTGGCAGCCCTTGCCGTAATAAAATTTGTATTGTCGAGCCTGTTTGATCGGCAACTGCAGTTCCATCAGCAACTCGTCACTCGGTTCGAATTCCGATCGGCATTCGGTACAGATTTTCCGAACCAGTCGTTGAGCCAGTACTCCTTCAACTGTTGCCGTGATCAAAAATGGCTGAATTCCCATATCCCGCAGTCGCGTTACCGCCGAAGGGGCATCGTTCGTGTGCAACGTGCTGAAAACAAGATGGCCCGTCAACGCACTCTGGACGGCCACCTCCGCCGTTTCAAAATCCCGAATCTCACCCACAAGAATCTTGTCAGGATCGTGCCGTAAAATCGCCCGCAAAACATTCGAGAAGGTGACATCGATATCATGATTGACGGGCACCTGGATCAAGCCGTCAATTTCGTATTCGATCGGATCTTCCGTTGTGATGACCTTTGTCTCGATATCGTTCAGCTCATTCAACGCGGAGTAAAGCGTTGTCGTTTTTCCTGATCCCGTCGGGCCGGTTACCAGAACGATACCGTTGGGCATTTTCAGCAGGTTGCGGAATTTGGTAAGAACCCCCACGTCCATCCCGATTTTGTTCAGGTCCAACTGGATGACCGTACGATCCAGAACCCGCATAACGACCGATTCCCCATTGACCGTCGGAAGAACGGAAACTCGCAGATCGACCGGGTTTCCGCCGACATTCAATTCAATTCGGCCATCCTGGGGCAGTCGCCGCTCGGCAATATCGAGTTCCGACATCACCTTGATTCGTGTGATAATGGCGTTCGCCAGATGGCGGGGCGGAGGCACCATTTCGTAAAGAACACCATCTGCCTTGACTCGCACCTTGAATTCATCTTCAAATGGTTCGAAATGGATGTCGCTCGCCTGATCCTTGATCGCTAGCAGCAGGATCATGTTGAGAAGTTTGCGAATCGGAGCCGCATCGGCCATCTCCTCGATGTCACCCAGGCTGAAACCGCGGACGCTCTCTTCCTCCTCCAGGCCATCTTCCAGTTGACCGATGACATCTTCGATGCTGTCTTCCCGTCCGGCATAGACGCGCTGAATTGCAGCTTCGACATCCTGCAGCGATGAAACAGCCCCCCGGACATCAACGCCAAGAAAATTGCGTAAATCGTCCAGCGCAGCGACATTGCTCGGGTCGGCCATTGCAACGGTCAGCACCCCATCCTTGTTGGAAATGGGCACCACCTTGTAAACCGACGCCATTGTTTCCGGGACAAGTTCAAGCACTTTGGGGGGAATGTTTGTCTCTGCCAGATTGACCACCGGCATCCCGTGCTGTTCCGCCAGTGCTTCTGTTACCTGCGGCTCGGTCACAAACCCCATGCGAACCGCGACCTGACCGATCAACTCACCGGGACTCTGATTCTGCTCTTCCAGCGCATCCCAGAGCTGATCTTCGGACATGTAGCCGAGGTCAACAAGAACTTGTCCAAGCTTACGCCTTGCCATAATTTACGCCAATTCTTTCAAATAAAACTTACTGCAGCTGACGACTTTTCCCACCGTTCGGCTGTGTTAATCAATAATCCTCGTCGTCGTAATCGTAGTCGTCATCATCTTCGTCCTCTTCGTCTTCATCATCAAGCAGCCCCTTCTTCGCCATCGCGATTTTCGCCTTCAGTTCGCCGGGGTTGTTTGCTTTGACGATCACATCACCTTCTTCGCAAAGCCCCGTTTTCCACAGATCGAACAGGGCGTCGTCAAGCAGCTGCATTCCGAACTTGCGGCCTGTCTGAATACTGGAATTGATTCGATACGTTTTCGCTTCGCGGATCAGGTTCGCAATCGCAGGGGTAACGACCAGCATTTCGTAGGCCGCGACCAGTCCTTTCGGTTTTCGCGGAAGCAGTGCCTGACTAAGAATGCCAATGATCGCGACGGAAAGCTGGGTTCTGATCTGTTCCTGCTGATTGGTCGGGAAGACGTCGATAATTCGGTCAACCGTTCCCTGGGCTCCAGTCGTATGCAACGTGCCAAAAACGACATGCCCCGTTTCTGCGGCTGTGATCGCTGCAGAGATTGTGTCCAGGTCTCGCATTTCCCCGACGAGAATCACATCGGGGTCCATACGCAGTGCCCGGCGTAACGCTTCAGGGAAATCAGGGACATCGACCCCGATTTCACGCTGATTGATCGTGCACTTCTTATGTTTGTGATAGTATTCGATCGGATCTTCCAGCGTGATGATATGATGATCCATCGTGTCATTCATGTAGTTGATCATACTCGCCAGGGAAGTCGTCTTCCCAGATCCCGTCGGGCCGGTCACCAGAAAAAGCCCCCGCGGCCTGGTCAGCAGATCTGCAATGACATGCGGAAGCCCCAGTTGCTCGAACGTTAAAAATTCATTGGGAATACGCCGCAGGACCATCCCGATCTGGCCACGCTGTTTGAA
>JALTOP010000511.1:32221-32833 GCA_027000105.1 Planctomycetaceae bacterium
AAGTCGGTTCCGCCCACCTCTTGCAGTTCCTGCTGATTTCGTTCCGGGGTGATACTTTTCATCAGGGAAACGGTATCTTCCGGCGTCAGGGTTTTCGTTTCGAGGCGAATCATCCTTCCGCCAGAACGAACCACCGGCGGTTGCTCCGTTGTAATGTGCAAGTCACTGACGCCCTCTTTGACGACGGTCTCCAGCAATTTGTCAATCTGAATTGTAGCCATGCGAGTCCTTCACGACACAACAAGCCCGGCCTGGGCCAAGTCATTTAATCAAGATGTGAGTAACAATGATGTGAAATCAGACCGTCTACGCAACCAACCCAACCGGCCCGCGAGCAAAGAGAAAGGAAACCAAAGCCAACGAACATCAGCAATCAGAACCCCGAACGGCTCCCCCCTCCGACTGTCGTATTATTGAGAGTTGATGCATCGGCTTCAACCGTTTCAGCCAGAATTCACGTAAACAACCTGTTTTATAAATACCTGATCAGATGATCAAGTGACGAATGGCTATCAAAATCTGCCAGATTCAAGGCTCGTTTGTGGGGCTGTAGCGCGAATCTGAACTGATGAAACAGGCTAACTGAGTCCAGCAGGTAGTTGCGATAATCGG
>JALTOP010000512.1:0-7667 GCA_027000105.1 Planctomycetaceae bacterium
AAAACTATCAGACACTTGATGCACAATTGAAGCGACTGAATGTAAATGGAAAATGGAAATCATAAAAAGCATTTCAACCTGAATCCGTCCCGTTGGCACGCTACTTGCTCTTATTCACACGCAGACAGGTTGACGGGTTTCAGGATAAACCGATTGTCCTGAAATTTTAACTCGACCTGGCATGGTTGGTCTGTTCCAACCGCCGTGAGCAAAGTGAGGTTATAATTTTGCGTCTGCAGGACTAGGGGGTTTTATCTGATGGAAAAATTCTTTGGAATGTTGGTAATTTCTTATGAAACCTCCTGTATTCTTTCATTCTGCATGGGAGAATATCTTATCAGTTTCATATTCCTGTTACCAACATTATTTTTTGGTGCGATTCTTTTAAAGCTTGAATTAGAATGAACTGGTTTTTATTGTTGGTTGCCGCTGTCGCAACCTGGCAGATTGTTGAGATATGGCATCATTCCATGTTGTTCGCCAACGCCAGATCTTACGTCGAACTGATGGATAACAAGATCGGCGAATTGCTTACCTGCCCGTTCTGCCTGATTGGAATATTTTACTGTTAACAGTGTAGAAGGGCTTACTTGTTCATGACACCTTACGAAGAGGGATACGAAGCCTACCAGAATGGAGCGAGTCTTCAAGATTGCCCCTATCAAGCCGATTCTCCTGAAGCACAACTTTGGGAACAAGGATGGGAAGAAGGGGCAGACCAGGACTATGAACTCTTTTTTTTATTCTGACATTCCACAGACAGTCTACCGCGGTTTACGGGGCAAAGAGGTCCTGCTGGCGACTTCTTTCATCCGTAGACGCGAATACCTTTTACACCGTTCGCTTCACACTGATATTTACCAAGCCCCTATTCCGGTTTGGTGTTGTCCACCGAAATGAATTCACCGGAATGGATGCATCAAAATTTTTGAATCGCTTTACAAACCGGGCATATTGTGTTCACAATGAACGGCAAGTTACATGGCCGTAAGTATTCCTGATCGTACTACTACCACAAACTGGACTCCCTGATACAGTATGAACGAATTTTACAACAGAGCAACGGGATTTTCGCCTTACCCTTATCAGGAGAAGATGCTGGCTTGCGAAAAACTGCCGCGAGTTCTGCAGGTTCCCACAGGTACAGGCAAAACCGCAGCGGTTATTTTGGGGTGGTTGTATCGCAGGCGTTTTGCCGGCGAATCTGTCCGAAAGCAGACACCTCGCCGCCTGGTTTATTGCTTGCCAATGCGGACACTGGTGGAACAGACCCAAGACGCAACGGCCCGGTGGCTGAAAAACCTCGGGCTTGAAAACGAAGTCAAGCTGCATTTGCTGATGGGAGGCGAACAGGCGTCTGATTGGGATGAATCGCCCCAGCAGGAAGCCATTCTCGTTGGCACGCAAGATATGCTTCTTTCCCGGGCATTGAATCGTGGTTACGGGATGAGCAGGTATCGGTGGCCTGTTCATTTTGCAATGTTGAATAATGATGCCCTGTGGGTACTTGATGAAACGCAATTGATGGGAGTCGGCTTAACGACCTCGGCCCAACTGCAAGGTTTGCGTCACAAATTAAAGGTGTTCGGAAACTGCCAGACATTATGGATGTCGGCCACGATGAATCTGCGTTCGCTTCAAACGGTTGATCACCAGGATGTGATCCAGGAACAGGACATTCTCTCTCTGTCAGCGGAAGATGAAAAAGAACCGGCCATTCGTAAATTGATCGATGCCAGTAAACCTTTACAACGTTTCCCGTTGGAATTGAGCCAGGAAAGCAAAAAAAATTACGCTACCAGGTTGGCAGAGCAAGTGTGCGAAACCCATAAGCGGGGAACAATCACGCTTGTTGTTTTGAATCGAGTTCCCAGGACTCAAGGTTTATACAGCGCAATCCAGAAATTGTTGGCCAGGCAGGAAGAAGCCCCAGAGCTTTTTTTGATCCATTCCCGATTCCGTCCGACCGACCGTGCAGAAGTTCAACAACGGGCACTCGATGAAACAACAGTTGCCCCTGACAGTCCTGGTCGGATCGTCGTCGCCACACAGGCGATCGAGGCGGGAGTCGATTTCTCTGCCACCACTCTGATTACCGAACTGGCTCCTTTTTCATCAATGGTTCAGCGGTTTGGTCGCTGCAATCGTCGTGGTACGTGCGGAATTGAAAAAAGGCCACCTGCTGCTGTTTACTGGGTTGATATCGAAACAGAAAAGAAGGATCTCTGTTTGCCGTACATTGAGAACGAACTGTCACTCTCCCGCGAATATTTGTCCCAGCTGGAAGATGTCGGGATTTCTTCTCTCAACAAAACGCAGCATAAACAGACCGCCCCGGTCGTACACGTTCTTCGCAAAAAAGACCTGCTTGACCTGTTCGATACCACTCCCGATTTGGCAGGTAATGACCTGGATGTCTCCCGCTACATACGAGATTCACAAGATACCGACGTGCAAGTTTACTGGCGAGATTGGGACAAGGAATCTGCTCAGGACGCCCCGCCGGTCGATGAAGAACAATTTCCTCCTCCAACGCACGAAGAACTCTGCTCCGTTCCCGTTGGAATGCTGCAAGGGAAAAACGGGTTCGTGGAGAAGAACCGAAAAAAGGACAATCGATGTTACACATGGAATCCACTCGATTCCTGCTGGGATGTGGTAGAACCGAACGCGATTCGCCCGGGGATGACGCTTCTGTTTCATACTGAAACCGGTGGTTATGACCAACAATTAGGTTGGACCGGCGAACCAAAACATAAACCGGGTGTCCTTTCCATTCATGGTCATCTTCAGCGGGAAGCGATGGATCACGATGATCTCGGAAGCAGGCCGCTTTCCTTGTCGGATCACTTGCGGGATGTCGCGGAAGCTGCCGGCAACCTGAAATCTGCCCTGCAAATGGAGGGAGATGGTATTCCGTGGGAAGCGATAATCCAATCAGCCTGGTGGCACGATGTTGGCAAAGGGCACGAAGCGTTTCAAAACGCCATGCGAGATTTTGATACCGTTCAACAGATCGACCCGGAACATCGAATTTTGTGGGCCAAATCGGGCGGGAGAGGAATTCCCGACTACCGCATTGAACAGGAGGGACAGGCAATTTCCCGGCGAGGTTTTCGTCACGAATTGGCCAGTGCGCTGGCGTGGTTGTCTCAACATGAGGGGAAGGAACAGGCGAATTTGATCGCATACCTGATTGCGGCCCATCACGGCAAAGTGCGTATGAGTATCCGGAGCATGCCGAACGAAAATATCCCGAAAGATCCCGACATCAAATTTGCACGGGGTATCTGGGAAGGAGACATCCTTCCTGCAATGGAAATCGGGAATGGCGAATCGCTTCCAGAAACAACTCTCCATCTTGATTTGATGGAACTGGGCGAAAGTGAGGCCGGCCCGAGTTGGCTTTCACGCACACTGGAATTGCGGGAACAATTCGGCCCGTTCCAACTGGCGTATCTGGAAGCGTTGGTGCGCATTGCGGATTGGCATGGCAGCAAACAGGAAGGAGAACAGTCATGACGGAAAAACAATACGACATTCTTCTGGAAGGCTGTGCCCCGGTGCCCTTGGCACACTACCTCAAAGCACTGGGCATCTTACGTCTTGTTTCAGAACAGGTTGATCCCCAGGCGCAAGGTTGGTGGGAGAGCGACAGCTTCTGGTTGCGATCCACACTGGATGAAAAGGGACTGACCGACTTCTTTCTGAAACAGTATGAACCAACGCCGATTGTGGCTCCGTGGAATGGCGGAAGCGGTTTTTTTCCCAAAGACAGCCAGGATTCCATTCTGCAAATTCGAAACAGTTCAGCAAAACGTCTGTCCAAGTATCGCTATCTCATTAACTTGTGCTTTCAGTTGCTTGATGAGCAGGGCCTTTCAGAAAAGCCGGACAAAGACGAAAAACCTCTGCTACTTCAAAGGTGCCGCAATCGTTTCCCGGATGAAGAATTGGTCTGTTTGGATGCTGCCTTTTTGCTGACAGAGGATGGCCCCAAATATCCGCCATTGTTGGGAACGGGATGGAACGACGGACGGCTGGAGTTCACAAACAACTACATGCAACGCATTTGTGAAATTTTTGATTGTGAAACAGGAGAAGTTGCGGTCGAATCCATTTCGACATTGGATGAGTCACTATTCGCCAGTCTTGCAAATGGACGCATTCAATCTTCTATTGGTCAATTCGATCCTGGTAGTGCCGGCGGTGCGAACTCATCATCCATTAATCCCGATTCAAGAATTAATCCATGGGATTTTCTATTGATGCTCGAGGGAGCCATTGTGTTCGCAGCTGCTTCAGTCAAGCAACTATCAAGCAATGAACCGGGAACGCTCGCATTTCCATTTTGTGTGAGAGCCTCGGGGGCAGGTTACGGATCCGCTTCGACATCGGATGAAGCTGACTCTCGTAATGAAATGTGGATGCCTCTGTGGCCCCAAGCCTCAACCTTTCTGGAAATAACAACGCTCCTCTCGGAAGGCCGCGCAGAGCTTCAGCGAAAATCTCCCAAAAACAGTGTCGAGTTTGCAAGAGCTATTTCCGCACTGGGTACGGACCGTGGCATAAACGCCTTTCAGCGATACGGATTTATGTTGCGTAACGGACTTTCGTATTTTGCGGTGCCATTAGATCGATATGAAGTCAAGTCGAATCCTCGTCTTGAAGAACTTATTGCCCCTATCGATTCCTGGCTGGAACGTTTTCGCAGTGTTGCCAAAGATGAAAACAACCCGGAATCGGCCAGACGGGCGCTACGAAAAATCGAAACGGCAATTCTTGAAATGTGCCAGCGCGGGAATTGGCAGGATGTTCAGAACTTGTTGATTGCATTGGGCGAAGCCGAGGCGGCAATCGCTATTTCGCCTAAACTGCGGGAAAAAGTCAAACCGATTCCGCCACTCTCTTCCCGGTGGATTGAACAGGCCTATCCAGAGGGGGGCGACATCGAATTCCGTCTCGCTGCTTCGCTGGCATCGCTTGATCATGAAAAGATCGGCCCGCTGCGCAGACATTTTGAACCATTGGAACAGAAAACCTGGTACTCGGGATACTGCAAATGGAGTGAAAACGACAGCGACCCGGATGTTGTCTGGTCGGAAGGAAGTCTGGTCCACAATATGACCCGCGTGTTGCATCGCAGAATGGTAGAGGTCATCAAGCAGGGAAAGCAGTCTGCGGATGAAGCGTTATTCGCCCCTCTTGGCGGGAAATACATGGCTTCGCTGGGCGATATCGCCTCCTTTATTGCAGGGGATGTTGATGATAAAAAAATCGACCGTTTGTTGCACGGGCTGATTCTCGTTCGCTGGAAAAGTGTCAGAAGCGAAACGCTAAACAGACTCACGGGGAAACGGGAACCGCGTCCTTTCGCGCCGTACGCACTACTGAAACTCTGCTTTTTGCCCGGTTATCTGGATGCGGGGATCAACATCCCGCTTCAACCCGCAATTTTGCACCGGGCAGCTTCTGGAGATATTGCTTCTGCAACCCGACTGGCTGCACATCGGTTGCGAGGTTCCGGTTTGCCCCCTGCTGTCGAACAGATTGAATGTCCTGCGTGGCAAGCCAGGCGAACCGTTGCGGCACTCCTGTTCCCGATACGGATAAGCCAGGCACAACAATTGAAAAATCTTGTTGTCCGCAGAGAAGAGCCTGACGACACCTCGGAAGATCCTCAGGAGACCGAAAGCGGATCGATTGCTCATCACGTCTAGCGTTTACATCACGATCAACATTAACAACTTCCCTTTACAGATTTTTTTAACGACTGGAGATTGAAAATGCCACTCGATTTCACCGCACTCAAAGATCAGCCCCGTTTACTGATTGAAGTCCCGCTCAAACCGATTCAGGGTTCGCGATTCCAACCGACCGGCTTTCCCGATTTGGGAGCAGCCACCTTCACGGGAGTTCGCTATAACGAAAACGGGGAGGCGGAAGAATACGAAGCCTTGCTCGTCGAGTCGGCTCAATCGATGGCCAATCGACTTGAAGAAGTCTGTTGGGATGAAGCAGCGGTCGATGTTGTCGAACCGTTGAAAGGGCTCCCTTATGTTCGAGTGATGCAAGACGGCCAACTCCTGACAACTTCTATTCTGGAATCACATCGTTTGAACAGCCCCTATATTCTGGAAGGCAAAGACAAAAAAATCCTCGACGCATTCAAGGAAGAAGTTGGCAATATGGAAACAGGTCGGGTCGATCTGAATCTGTTGGCACAGGTATTGATCAAATATGATCCGAGTTCCGTTTTGCATGGCATCTTTCTTGCCAAAAAGGAACTGGCTGGGGGAAGACTGCGGCTTCCACGTTTGATTTCCGCTTTCATCGAAGCGGAAGGTGTGCATGTCGCATCAAGCGGCGGTGTCAAACTCGATCAGGTAGACCCCAAGGGAGATACTGCAAAGGGGTTCGGCAACGTCCCGTTCCACCGTGATGAATACTCAGCAGAAAAGATCACTGCCTTTTTCAATCTTGATTTGGCTCAACTACGAGGTTATGGGCTGGGAGAAGAGGTCGAAAACCTGTTGACTGCGCTATCGCTGTTTAAAATTCAGAAGTTCTTGAAGGAAGGGCTCCGTTTACGAACCGCCTGCGATTTGGAACCAATTAGTGGGTTGATCGTGAAACGTCCTGAGGGATATGACGTTCCCGATCTCGCCAGTCTTTCACAGGAACTTCCCGGCTTGATCCAGTCCTGTTCCAGTCATTTTGCCTCACCGCCCGTTACCGAAGTGCTCTACAAAAAGTAAGTGCTCCCGGTCTGGCTGTTCCTCTTTCAGCCGTACACATAACACTCTTCTGGAAAATT
Source organism: Planctomycetaceae bacterium (assembly GCA_027000105.1). Taxonomy (GTDB): domain Bacteria; phylum Planctomycetota; class Planctomycetia; order Planctomycetales; family Planctomycetaceae; genus Rubinisphaera. The sequence continues at coordinate 6,818 of JALTOP010000512.1, forward strand.
GCGAGGTGTCGCAAAGAATTGGTTGTGGATTAAGATGATTACAATTCAACTGAAATTTCTAACCGGGCGCTGGCATGCCACTCCCTGGGGAAGGCAAGTCAACGAAGGAGCCGTCGAATGGCCGCCTGCTCCGTGGCGGATTCTTCGCGCCCTGATCTCGGTCTGGCATCATAAATGTGCTGATATTCCTGAGGAACAAATTCGAGATTTGATCGATGCGTTAACGCCCTTGCCGGTCTACCATCTTCCGGCTGCGTTACAGGGACACACGCGACATTACATGCCGATCGAGAAAAATAAAACGACGAAAATCTTCGATACCTTTATCACTTTGGATCGCGAGAAAGCTGTCACGATCTGCTGGAAGGATGTTTCGCTTGATGAACAGCAGACCGAAATCCTTTCCCGTCTGCTCGCCAATTTGACTTACTTCGGACGAGCTGAGTCGTGGGTCGATGCAACCTTGGTTGAAAACCGGGAAGGCGAACCGAACGCTCTCCCTGTGGAAAACAGTACTGGTAGCCACGACGGCGACGAGACTGAACGGATTCGACTGCTCGCGCCAGTTGCCCCACCGGACTACCTGGCCTGGCGAGACCAAATGCTGAATTCAGAACGAAAGGAAAAAATCGAGCAGAAAAAGCAGGAGGCTCTGAAAAAGGGGAAAGATCTCGAGAAAGTCAAACTTTCCAAAAAAGACCTTCAGACGATTGAAGCGGGACTCCCGGCAACTCTGTTCGATGCCCTGCACGCTGAAACGGGCGATTTGCGAAAAGCGGGCTGGAACCGTCCGCCCGGCAGCAAATTTGTCCAATATATTCGCCCCAAGTCCGTTTTCGATTCCCTGCCG
>JALTOP010000512.1:7677-9634 GCA_027000105.1 Planctomycetaceae bacterium
CCCCACCGTCGCCCGTTATGCCATCGCCAGCAGTGTTCGGCCATTGTTTACCGAAGCAATTGCGATCGGCGAGCGAATTCGCACCATATTGATGGGTTGCTCCAAAAAAGTAAGCCGGAACGAAACTTCTTCCTTCACATTTTCGGGAAAAACCGGGGCGGGAACTCCCTCGTCAAGCTGTCATCAACATGCCCACTTTCTTTGTGAATCCTGTTTGGGAGACCAGCGGGTCTCACACATTACGATATACGCCCCCGCAGGTTTCAGCGAGGAAGACGAACGCGCGCTTTCACGATTGCAAAAAGTCTGGGGAAGTGATGGACACGATTTGCAACTCGTTCTGTTGGGCATCGGGCAACCGCAGGATTTTGGTGGCACCAACGAAAAAGCGGGCCAATCGCCAATCCTGGCAACATCAAAAGTTTGGGTTTCGCGTACTCCGTTTGTCTCGCCGCACCATTTAAGAATACGCAGACCAGAACAGAAAGATCCTGCCAAAAGAGTGATAGCCGTTCAGCGGGAACTGAAACGCATACTGCGCACGGAAATGGAACATCGCGACTGGATGAAACATGCTCTTTCCCTGCTGGAGCAAATCGAACCCGTTCTTGATGTTGATAAAAATGGAACAGATCTGGGAGATCATTTTGTCCGCTGGTACGAGTTTCGCAGAGAACGCCTCACAGGAGAGGGGCAAAAAGGAACTCCGTCTGGCTATGGATTTCGCCTCACATTCCAACAGCCAGTACAAGGCCCCTTTCCTCTCGGTTACGGCTGTCACTTCGGTCTCGGGCAGTTCGTGCCAGAATGAATTTCGTTAAAGATTTAAGAAACAAAAAATATCCGTGAACCTCTCACACCAGACAGCGTCTACAACCTTCATCGGCTCCTTTGAAACCAGTTCGGGGAAAGGAAGGAAAGGGAATGAGTCTTTCTACAGAGGTAAAGAAAATATTGGTCTGTACTGTTGGAGGTAGTCACGCTCCAATTCTGCAGGCGCTGAAAGACCATCAACCAGATTACACGTACTTTATCTGTTCCGATGGTAAGCAGGGATCAGAAAAGCAGATAAGCGGCCAGGGCAAGTGTATCAAAGCCTCTCCGAAGGATGAGAAACCATCGCTACCCAATATCCCGACGCAAGCGAAGCTGGAAGAAGGAACCTATGAGTGCCTGATCGTTCCTTCTGATAACCCGGATGAAGTCCACCATAAATGCTGCAGCCTCTTCGAAACGCTGATTGATAAGTATCCAGATGCAACAATCATCTCCGACTATACCGGCGGAACCAAAAGTATGACTGCTGGACTTCTCTTGTCCAGCCTGGAGTACAGCCACATTAAACCCTACCTTGTTTCCGGCAAGCGATCAAACCTTGACAAGGTCGTTGACGGAACACAGGTATCGCTTCCTGCAAATGTTGAAAGAATTCGCTTCGGAAATCAGTGGAACATTGCAATGGCTCCATGGAGTCATTTTGGTTATTCCGAATCGGTCGTAGCCCTTGAAAACATGACCGTTCCTGCGTCAGACGAACTCCGTTCCACATACATTGATTCACTGGCGGCCAGTAGGGCATTTGCCGCATGGGATAGATTTAATCACGAAGAGGCCTACCGCTTACTTGAGCCCCAACGAAGTAAATTCGTAGAACATATTTCAGTACTGAGATTTCTGACTTTTGACGGCGACAAAAAACAGGAACCGAGCAGGTTGCTGGATCTGAAGTTGAACATGCTTCGTCGTGCAGAGCGGCAACTCTACGATGATGCAGTCAGTCGTGCCTACCGGTTGTTGGAATGGACAGCCCAATGGCTCCTCAGACGCGATGCTGATATCGATACCGGAAATATTCCTGTTGACAAAGTCCCCGACTCTCTGGTCATTCATCCAAATAAAGATGGAATCCTGAAAGCGGGGCTCATGCAGGCATGGGTGTTGCTAGAAACACACGGAA
>JALTOP010000513.1 GCA_027000105.1 Planctomycetaceae bacterium
GTGATCGCTTCTGGATTGACCGATGGCCAATGGAACGCGGAAACAGAGATGCTGTTTTCCCGCCTGTTTCCTTTCCTTGTCTGTTTTCTTTTTCAGTCAATTCCTGATTCCCGATATTGTTTCCCGGCGGTGACGTTCAAGCAAGAACCATGATTGTGATACCGGAATTGGAAGTCCCAGCATGACTGGTCTGTTCTGACCGCCGTAACCAAAATGGAATTTTCAAAATTTGCGAGCCGTTCGTAAACTTTTAGCGTTAATAATACAGAGGAAGTTTTCACGCCAAGACGCCAGGAGTTTGTCATTTTGAACTCCCAAACAGGTGAAATTCAAAAGAACGAATAAAATTACCTGGAATATTCCCCTTCCTCTCTCTTTACCTTTCTCTTTTCTTTGCGCCTTCGCGTCTCTGCGTGATACTCTTTTCTCGTAACGGCCGAAAATTGCAAGCGGAACGACGCCAACCGTCCGGTAATGGTCACCCCGCCACTACAAGCAGTCCCTGCTGATAAAGTCAGCGGGGGGTCGGGCCGAAAATTTGTTTCGTTTTAGCATCGGTCTCAAAGTGGTCTGAACTTGTTGATCGAGGCCGCCGAGACGGTCTCACGATCGGTCAGCCCCGTTTTTTCCTTGATCAATAACGCCCCCAGTGCAACGCGGGACGGTTTGATCGGTGCCCCCTGATCCGGGCTCAGGCCGGCATGATAAATTTCTTCAGCCAGATCCCAGGGAACAATTTGAGCGAGCAGCAGCTACGCCGCGTAGTGTTTTTTTGAAAACAGAAAACGAATTTCTGTGACCGGCCGGTTTCCACTGTTCGGGAATGTTTTCGCCCGAAAAAGATTCATCCAGCAGTACACGATCTTCCGCCTGTATTTCGGAAACAGCAACGACAAAACAGAACATGGAAGCAAGGAAGTAGATGAAGGGCATCAGCAGAGAACCTTTCCTGAAAGGCAACAAAAGACAACAACAGTGAAGCGGGAGCAGCAACAAAAACACCTGCAACAAAAACACCTGCGAGAACAAGCGTGCCTCCGAAGCGACACAAGCCACGTGAACCACAGTCACGGGAACTACAAACACGGGCGGTTACCTGATGGACTATCGTTTTTTCAGCCGAACGACTTGAAAGTGACCAATACCGGGAAAGAATTTTTCCTTCAGGTTCTCATCGTAAATCGCAATTTGAAAGTTGTGCTGTTGGGCCATTCGCAGAAAAGTTGACAACAAACTGCGACCAGGATCTGCAATCCAGGCTTCACCTTCTCGTGTGGTGACTCTCTGAAGCAGATCAAGCAGTGGCTGGTGAAAGCGTTCCTCATAAAGAACATCCGAGGCGATCACAATCGGGAACGGATCGATAGCCGCAGGAGCAAACCAGTCGAACAGCAGCACATCGAATGCATGATACCCATTTTGAATCGCGTTGCAGGCGGAAAGCTGCAGAGCTTCCGGTTGATGATCACTGAATGTCACGCGCATCCCGGCCGCGAGCGCTGCAACGCCGAGCAGACCACTCCCGCAGCCCAATTCAAGAATGCGTGTTTCTGATTTCCAGTTGAATTGGGAGACAAGCATCGCCATTTTTCTGGCTGCGGGCCAAAGGTGTCCCCAGTAGGGATCAAAATTTTCTCTTTTTTCCCCTTCTGATTGATCCACAACCTGCAATAATTCATCCGGATCGGCAGGGATCGTCATTTGGATTTCAATACCGTCCAGCGGAATTATTTCCTGCTGCCAACGGGAAACAATCGCGGGAAGTGCGAACTCCTGCATGCTTTCCCGCGTCGTGTCATTCCTGCTTCCCCGCATCATGTCCTTCACGATGGGGTTCGATGAATCTGAAATACTTTTTTGATTTTCCGACAAAACAATTTCCGAAACAGCTGCACGATTAAGTGGAATGATCAGTTCAGTCCGGTCATGTACACCGAGCCAGACCTGGAAGCGAGTCCGAAGAGTGATACAGTGTTACAATGCCCGCCCTGTTCACTCGCCCGTTTGAGTGTATCATGTTTGAATAACCCCTGCCAAACAGCAGCGCAATCAGTCAACAGAACCATCAAAAATAAAAACGACGGATGACTTGAACGATCCAGCAATTAAAACGATCCGGCAATCAAGATGGTAAGAGAACATTATAAAGATCATGATTCCGAGAACGTATCTTCTCCGTTGAGAATACGAATTGCCCGGGAAGCGGCGAGGCTATTGGCCCGCAAAAAGGTTCGCAACTTCCACACGGCGAGAATGCGAGCGATGCGTTGGCTCAGTAAGGAGAGAGTCTCATCGAGAGATGTTCCGACTCAGGAAGAAGTCATGAAGGAACTGGACGCCCTGAGTCTGTCCATCGATTGGAACGAGACGCCTTTCGCATCAACGGCAGACCCGACAGAGTTCCCGGATCGTCATCTGAATGACAGTGAACGGTGGGCAATCATCTTCCGACCGATGCTCGAAGCATTATCCCGGTTTCAGTGCGATTTTGAAACACATCCGGAAGGCGATCTCCTGTTTCATTCGCTACAGGTTTACAAACTGGGACAACAGATTCACCCGTATGACGAAGAATTTTTATGGGCCTGCCTGCTGCACGATATCGGCTTTGTGGTCGATCCCCGTCTTCCACGCGAAGCAGCGATGAGAGTTCTCCAGGATCGGGTAAGCGAACGAATGATATTTCTGGTGGGCGAATTGGAGCATGCCCATGCGTTTCTACAGGGAACCCGCTTGCCCAAATGGATTCGACGGGAAGAATCTGTCGAAGAGTTGATCGATCTGGCAAGGTGCGATCGCGATGGCCGAGTCCCCGGTGCAGTTACCCCAACATTGGAAGAGGCATTGACTCAACTGGCTTCCATGAGTTCCGCTTTCGAGTGAATCGACTCCTCTGCCATCTCAACGGAAATGACAGGCATAGAAAAAATGACAGCTGCAGAAACGGCAGTTGCAGATCGGCTGCCTGTTCATGCCATTGCTGACTGCCGTTTCCCATTGATCAGTGACACCCAACGGTACGATCTGACAAGAGCCAACTGGATCGGATCGACAATCAAATGATAATTCTCCGTCTTGGGCAAAAAGTCAACTGCGCCCGCTTCCAGGCAGTTGATGACTCTTTGCATGTTCACTTCGCCGGTCAACATCACCACCTGGGTCAATGGCTGGATCTGCCTGATCTCGGAAATAATGTCGCCCCCCTGCCCATCAGGAAGTTCGAAATCGAGAACAACCACACGATAGGAATTGTTGCGCAACATCTGTAAACATTGCTGGCACGAATCAGCCGCCTGACTGGAAATGCCGATTTTATCCAGATGATGATCAAGCAAGTTGTGAATCATCGGATCATCATCAACGATCAGCACATCAGCCGACCTGTTTCCCATCTCGTCCGGCGATTCCTTCGGTGCAGCAGATTCCAACTGGGGCGATGCCGTCTCGCTGTCCGGTTCTGAATCCGACGACATCGCATCATCTGCCTGCGAATCGGTTGCTTCTGATAGCTCGACTGATTCAGCAACTTCAGCAGGCCCGGATGTTTCAGTCGCGGGTGCTGTTTCGGCTGTGGGTGTTGCCGCAGATTCACCAACGGTTTTTCTTGCGGCCAGTTCCTGGAGTCGGTTCACATAGTCCGAAACATCGGCCTGATTGGAAGTTTCGACTTCCTCGGTCAGATGGCGAAGTTCGTCAAAACATTCCAGGAGCAGGTTAATCGTTTCGGAGTCGGCGACAAAGACACGATCACGTATCATGTCGAGCACGTTTTCGATGCTGTGCGAAAGTTTCCCGATCACATCCAGGCCGACAAACCCCGATTCTCCCTTGATCGTATGAGCAGAGCGAAAGACCTTGTTGACGAGTTCATCGTCCCAGTCATCACCCATATCTTCCAATCGAAGCAGGTCAGATTCAATTTGATCGAGAAGATCAGCTGCATTACTGACGAACATCTCCAGGAGTTGTTCATCACAATCTAGTTCAGTCGAGCTTTGGTTTGACATGGATCAAGTCCGTTCTTTCAATCGTTTCGTTTCGTCAATTCGGTGGCAGCCCCGGTTTCGCGTTGGCTGGCAGCATGCACAAAGATGTTGCCTGCTCAGGCTGTCACACCAACCCACTTGGACAGTTTTTCTTTCAGATTGGCGGGCGTAAACGGCTTGACGAGATAATCGCTGATCCCGTTTTGCACCGCTTCCACAACTTTACTGCGTGATCCCTCGGTGGTAATCATGATCACGGGAACATCCTTGTTGATTTTCCGAATTTCGATCAGCAGTTCCAGTCCATTCATGTTGGGCATGTTCCAATCGGTGAACACGACATCGATCGAATTCTGCTTGAAAATATCCAGCGCCTGGGCGCCGTCCTCTGCCTCAAAGACATCTTCATAGCCAAGTGTGCCAAGTGTCTTTTTGGCGACCATGCGAGTCATCGCTGAGTCGTCGACTACAAGAATATTCATTGGTGATCCCCTCTAACCGAAGTGATGAGTGATAGTTAATGATAGTTACAGTTAAACGAAACGGGCTATCTTTGCTGGAGTTCAACTGGCGACAAAGCCAAACAGAACCATGAAAGGCCCGATATCGGAATCGTATTTCACGTACATCGGATGAGCCTGTGTCGGAAATTCGACATGATGATTTTCGCCATAAATGACATTGGGAAGTCCAAGGTGCATGTCCGGGTCTTTGATTTTATCCTTGGCTGTTCCTCCAACGACATTGGAGAATTCTCCCACGGCATCGCAGACCAACTCGTCAATTTCCTCGGGCCGCATTTCAAGCATTCTGAATACCGCCTCAAAAGCGGTTTCTTTGGGTAGACTCAGACAGATCGTCCCGTTAGTGGTACCAGACAACCCGATAACTGCAGTGATATCGTGGAAAGGAGTCTCACGCGTTTTCAGATTGAGTTCTTTTCTTGTCACCGCACAACCAAGCATGATATCGAACGTTTCGATTGTTGCTTCCAGTACGGGGTTAATGATTTTAGCCGTTAAACTGGCTTCCATTACTTCCGACATCGGCTCACTCCTATCAGGTCAACAAATCAAATAAAGATGGGAGAATGGAGGGACTGGGCCCCGAAGCTACCCCAACGCAACAGTAGATCACAAAAATGGCAGGTGCGGGTTGTGTTGCAAAAAAACAGCAAATTGCCAGGTGAGCAAAAGTAACGCCATCGGCCTGTTCGGCATGATCGACAGAATCGGCCCCTAAAGTGACAGTATTGCGCGGTGAATGCCTCAATGGGCTGATGACTGCTTCCCGTTGTTTCGAAAAAAGCTAGGGTTCAGTGTGATTATTCATGTGAAAACATCTGCCATCGAACCATCAATCATCTACACAACTGTTTTATACGGAAGCAACGGATCCTCCAAATGAGTGCCGCTCAAGAAATCAATCAGAACATTGAAGAAAACGGACCTGACGATCTGGTTAACATCTCCCTGAATAACCTGATCATCGGGCGGTCACTCAATTCCCCCCTGTACGATAATCACGGTGTTCTGCTTCTGGCAGCTGGTTCAACAATTTCACAGGAAGTGAAAGAAGCCCTGAGGAATCGCGGGGACAATTCCGTGATGGTTTCCCGGCAGGATCTCTCTCGCGTCACGATCAATCAGATCGATCCGGGCAAGGTGGAATCGATCGTGAAATTCGACAGCGAACTGACAAAAAAAATCGACGCCGTTGTCGAATCCGGATTGCTGACAGTCAAAAACAATGGCCCTGCCATCAAAAACAATATCACGTTTCTGGGGCGAAAAGGTTACGACCAGAAACAGCGTGAGCAGTTGGTGAGACAGCACGAACTGAATGGCCGGGCGCTTGACCAGATGATGGGCGAAGCATTACACGGTCAAACGATGGATGGAGATGTCGTTGCCGCGATGGCTGCCCAGTATTTGCAGGAAATGACTACCGATACCGACAACGTCCTCACTTCTGCAATGGATCAGTTTCAGGAAGATTCTATTGCAACGCGCTCACTGGAAGTTTCCCTGCTGGCGATGGCGATCGGAATAGAAATGGATCTCGATGCCGACAACGCCCGCAATCTGGCCATTGCAGGGCTGGTTCACGATTGGGGAATGATGCGCGTTCCCGAGGAAATCCGAAACTCAACCGAACGGTTGAATCAGGTACAAATGCTGGAGATCAAAAAACACCCGATCTATTCACTCGAAATGCTGCAAAATGTTTCATCCTTGCCACGGGTTGTTTCAGTGATTGCGTATCAGGTTCATGAACGGTTTAACGGAACCGGATATCCACGCGGACGCAAAGGGAACAGCATCCATCTGTTTGCACGGATTCTGCAGATTGCGGACGCCTTCATCGGCATGACCTCGCCAAGACCGTATCGCCCGCCAATGATGCGCTACGCGGCGATGGAATGTCTGATTCGACAGGCGAAAGAACGGTATGTCGATCCCGAAGTTGTGCGTGCCCTACTCAAAATCCAGTCACTCTTTCCGATCGGGAGCTTTGTCACCTTGACCGACGGATCGGTCGCCCAGGTGGTTCGGCGAAATCAGGATTACTACACAGAACCGATTGTTGCTCGTGTTCAGGATTCCCAGGGAAACAGTGTTGATCCTGAAGACGACAGCAATCTGATCGACCTGCGGGAAGCGGATGGTTTGGGTGTCCAGCAGGCTCTCCCCACACCGGGATCGAATGAAATCGCCTTCAGTGAAGATCTCTACAACTCGTCCCTCATTGAATCGGATCAGCACTGAGACTGCGAACAGGGATGCAATCGAAAACATGCCAGCCGGACAATTCGACATAACAAAACGACTGCCCGGTCACTTCGGCAGTCGTTTTTTGCTTGTTTATGGGCCAAATCGCAGATTTCTGTCAGATTGCCCGGAATCAGGCTACCTGAAAGCAGATTGCCTGGAAGAAACCTGTCCTGCCTGCATCAGTATTCCCAGTCGAGACCAAAAGTCCACTTCTGCATCGTCCAGCCGCTTCGGTTGGGGTCGATACTGGGGTTGATCGGATAGGTTGTGTAATTGATTGAATTTTGTGGTCGAGTGATGTTCCCCACATAGAGGAATCCGTAACTGGTTTTGAAGCGGGCATCTTCAAGCATGTCAATACGATTCAACAGCGGGATATGTTCGAAAATCTTGATCTCGAAGTTGGCCGTCAAATCCAGAATAGGAGAAACATGCGTTGTCGTGGCCTGTTCGCGGAAGACGGTTTGTGAATCGAGAACCGCTCCCACCCCCGTTCCCAACTCACCGCCATCTGGCGTGAGTGGATCGTTGTCGGGATCCACATTGTTGAGGAAGTGGTTGTAAACACCGAAACCGTTCAGATTCATTGTTTCCTTCGTTGCAGTCAAGCCCGCTGTTGCCACGAACCAGAGCCTGGTATCCCCTCCGCCTGCCAGGTCTGCCCGAAATCCGAATTCCGGCCCGGCTGCACGAGCCTGATTGGCGGCACCAATCTGGGTTTCGTACGGGTTGGTTGGAAATGGAATAACCGTTGGACGATTGACTGCAGGGTTGCCATTGATGTTTCCATCATTGAATTCATCCTGATCCGGTCCACCATCGACATTGGAGGCACCATTGTTGTTATTGTTGTTGTTATTATTGTTATTGTTCTGATTGATATCGGTTGCATTGAAGAACTGGTACTCAGCACCGCTGTCTAAACCACGGAATTTGAACGACTCACGGATATCAACATACTTCAGTCCCAGAATCGGTCGGAGCGTATACCAACTCCCTCTCATTACAGCGGGCTGATAAAACTGAACGCCGGCCCCCCATGCCTGTTGGGAGAATTGCATCTCGAAGAGCTCATCGAATGCAATGCGATCCGCAATTCCACTTCCGTCGTTAATCGGAAGCGAACCATTCAGGGCACTCAACTCGGTCAGAAATAAAGGATCGTTACCGTTTAGCGTGTTGTCAAACGGATCTTCCTGCGGTATGTAGGTTCGCTGCGGAACCCCACCTCGCTGAAACGTGTCGTTCGCTTCTCCGCCATACCAACCAGTGACAGCCATTCCACTGCCATCCTCGTTAGTAAAGCCGAGACTGACCCGGACACCACCTCCTGCCTGATTGCCGAACATACTCCCAAAACTGCGGTATGGGAAATACATGTCGAGAATACTCTGAGTACCGTTATTGTTATTATTGTTGTTATTGTTATTGTTATTATTGTTATTGTTGTTCCCATTAGTGATGTTGATATCAGTATCACGTGGTGTTGAAATATCGAAAGCGGGAATGCGATCGGTCTCCTCAATTCCGGTAGAAATTCCACCATAGCCGAACAGCTGATCGCCGGGCGAATTGTAGATCGGAACAAGATACTCCACGGTTGCATTGAAATCGCGGCGTGTATTCAGCATCTGTTTGTACCACAGACCACCTTCGTTTGTGGTTCGCTGAGTACCGTAACGAAACAGGTCCAACCCCGGATAAGGCTGCAATTGACTGGCCGGAGCATACATCGGTGCCCGACCTGGAGAACCGAATGCTCCTCCCTGCTGAAACTGCGCAGGCACAATGGGGGATGGAACAGCTCCGGCAGGTTGTCCTGCCTGATAAAAGGGCATTTGCCCACTCAACTGTGGGGGCGGCCATGAAAGCCCACCAGCGGTATGACTCTGCTGCTGGCCCGGCTTGTACTGGGCTGAAACGGTCTGAGCCGAGCAGGAAACCAATAGAACCGCGATTCCGGCACAAAATCGGCGAAATCCTCGCATGTGAGGTCGTCCTTGACAAGCACGTGTTGTTGAGTCGTCATGATCGCTTTGTCTTGGAATGTCAGTCATGGTTGGGTATTTTCTCTCAGACAGTTCGATCTTTACCTTTTCAGAAACTGCAATCGCTTCAACGCAATGAAATACTGGTCTCCGCGCAGAATACTGGACCTATGCCGTAGTATCGGCCCCGCAAATTGTGAAGCTGTAACGATTGTGCCGGAGATAGCGGATTTTTGGCGTTTTCCTTTTGTAGCGGTTTGCGTAATCGCAACGATCGCAATGAAGCAAAGTTCTGCTCTCCGACCAAAACCGATTAGCCAACAACCGCACCGCCACACCTCGCTAATGAGGCGCAACTACTTAAGAATAAATAGGTTACAGACATGCAGCGTCTTTGCAGCACGGCCTGGTTTCCGTTAAAGGGATTTTCACCCGACGGAAATCAAGCACCTTAAAGACAGTCGAGTTGCCGAAACAAGCCTAGAAAATAGGGCCGGGTGACCAGGGGCAGAACTCCTCATCGCCTATGTTCTGTTGTTCACTTTTTGTCTGTTTTCCAGATGCCACATCGATGATCATCTGAAAAATCTCCTCTCCCGTCTTCCTTAATCCTCCCTGTCTGAGCACTTCTCCTGCATTGACATCCATGTCATCCTGAAGCCTCTCGAAGGTCGCGGTATTTGAACAGATTTTGATGGTGGGAGTCGGTTTGCTCCCGTAGCAACTCCCCCGTCCTGTAGAAAAGAGTGAGACAGTTGCCCCGCCTGCGATCATTCCGGTTACGCTGGCCGGATCGTATCCGGGAGTATCCATCACGACCAGGCCTTTTTGTGTGACAGGTTCAGCATAGGCGTAAACAT
>JALTOP010000514.1 GCA_027000105.1 Planctomycetaceae bacterium
AATGCGTGGTCACAAGAATGGTAATGCCTCGTGAAGAGAGCTCGCTGATTCGTTCCCAGAATTCCCGTCGTGCCAGCGGATCGACTCCGGAAGTCGGTTCATCCAGAAAAATGATTTTCGGTTCGTCCATCAGCGCACAGGCCAGGGCGAGCCGCTGCTTATAACCGAGCGGCAATGTTCCGCTGTTTGTCTGTGTAACAGAAGCCAAATCGAATTCGTTCAACGCCCACTCGATACGATCTTTGCGATGACGATTTTTCAAACCGTAAGCACTGCTGAAAAAATTCAGATTGTCAAGCACACTCAGCGATCCGTAAAGAGAGAATTTCTGAGACATATACCCGATCTGCGCCCGAGCGGCCGCTGCGGTCTTGCGCACATCCACTCCGGCAACAAACAGTTTTCCGGAACTGGTCGGCAGCAGTCCACACAGCATCCGAAACATCGTTGTTTTACCTGCTCCATTGGCCCCCAAAAGCCCGAACACTTCGCCGGGAGCCACATCAAAACTGACCCCCTTGACCGCGTAAAAATCGCCAAAACGCCGCTTCACATTTTCCGCACGAATAATCGGTTCCTGTCCTGAAGCCGAATGCGACGAACTTGCCTGAGTCATTCGCCCTGGAACCTGTATCGACGATTCTGCATTCGTACTATTTTCCGCGGCACGCTCTTGTTTGATGGTTCCCCTTTTTTGGGCCTGATGTTGTCTCAACATCGCAATGAAGCCATCTTCGAAACGTGGAGGTACTTCTTTGATACTGACCGTGCACTCTGGTGGGAAATAACCGTCAAGGGCGGGGGGCCGTTTTTTCCGCCAGACAGTGCGCACGGCATCGCCATGAATCACCGCATCAATTACTTGCGAATGATGCGACAACAGACGCTGTGCGTCACGGTTTTTCATCCCGGAAACCTCAATCTCGAAAACCTGTCCTCTCAGAGGGGCATCGAATGTCGCCGGCTTCCCTTTGCCAAGCAACTCGCCTTCATTCAGAATGATGACTTCATCACATCGCTCGGCTTCATCCAGATAGGCCGTGCTGATCAACACTGTTGTTTCTTCTTCGTTCACAAAACGATTGACAATCTCCCACAACTCACGACGGGAAACGGGATCGACTCCGACAGTCGGTTCGTCCAGAAGAAGCAATCGGGGAGGATGCACCAGCGTGCACGCCAAGCCCAGTTTCTGCTTCATCCCGCCGGAAAGTTTGCCCGCCAATCGGGAAAGAAAGGGAGCCAACCCCGTCATCTGCATCAGTTCATCGTACCGCTTTTTCCGAACCTGTTTCGGTACGCCCTGTAAATCGGCGTACAGTTCCAGATTTTCCAGTACGGACAGATCTTCGTACAGCCCGAACCGTTGGGGCATATAACCGACAAGCGATTGAATCTTCAGAGCCTGTTTCACATTGTGGTGCCCAAGTACCCGAACTTCCCCCTGATGAGGCCGGAGCAGTGCAGCGGCGAGTCGCATCAATGTTGTTTTTCCTGCCCCATCGGGACCGATAAGACCAGTTACCTTACCAGAAGAAATTCCGACTGACAGGTTCTTCAAAGCCTCGACGGTACGCTCCCCCGTAGTGAACCGTTTCGTTACATCAGTCAACTCCAGCGCCCATGATTGGCCCTCCGGTTGCCTGTCACGATCAGATTCCGCGGCAACTATTGGCTCACTCATTGGACCGCTTGCTTTTCAGAATCGACATTCACACCGGAATCACCGGGCTTTTCATTCCCGTTTTGATCCGCCGCATTATTCCCTGTCTGCCCGGTTTCATTCTCTGTCTGCCCGGATGATGACGACGACCGCTTGACCTTTATTTTCACAGTCGCGGGCATGCCGAGGCGAAGTTCGTTGTCCGGGTTTTTCACAAACACACGCACCTGATACACGAGCTTGGTGCGCAATTCACTCGTTTCAACCGGCTTGGGCGTGAATTCAGCCGTGGGGGAAATGAAGCCAATCCAGCCTTCGTAAGACTTGTCCGGAAAACTGTCTGTATAAACTGATGCAGCCATTCCCTCATGGATTTTTCCGAGATCCGGTTCGGAAACATACGCTCGCACCCAAACCGGATCCACCAAAGCGACCAGATAGACGGGTTTCAACGGGGAAGCCATGTCACCCACCTCCAGAATCCGATCCTGAATGATTCCTTCGCAGGGAGAGATGAGAGAAGCATCTTTCAAATCGTGCCGGGCCTGCGCCAGTTCGGCTTCGTAACGTTTGAGCATCGCCTTCGCTTCTGCGATATCCTCTTTACGCGGACCGGCAAGGACAAGATCACGAGCCGCTTCGAGCGACTTCAGACGAGCCGCCGCGGCATCCATCGCTGCCCGGGCATCATCCACTTCCTGTTGGGTTGTTGTTCCCGTTTTGTGAAGCTCCGCGGTTCGTTCATACGTTTGCCTGGCGTCAGCCAGTTG
>JALTOP010000515.1 GCA_027000105.1 Planctomycetaceae bacterium
GTTCGAACGATCTGTTCAATTGTCGGGGAAGTCCAATTTTACCAATTTTCCCTTTGGGTTTGGTCAGCGTTCCTGCCGATACATTACGAATAACCGTCCAAATTTTGTGGAATTGATATGATCCGCTCCCTTTGCATTAAACTGATCACGATTGTTGTGATGGCTGCCCACAGCCTGTTTGGGTGCAGTTTTCATCACGCCTGTGATACGTGTTGCGCGGGAGGTGTTTCGGCATGCGAAGCGGGTTGTGAGTGTCAATCGTGCTGTTGTGACTGCGGAGACGATAACTCCTGTTCCCACCATCTGAAGCAAAAAGTCAGTCAAAATTGCTGTCTGCATTCGCAGGAAATTCAGGTTCCCTGTGAAGAAGGGGAATCGCCCGCAAAGGCTCCGTGTCAATGTAAGTGTGAGCACTCCGGTTGTGTCTTTCTGCCAGGTCTTGCCAGGGTTGCCCTGATCGATGGAATGTCCCAGCCCCCCGCAATACTTGGTACGACACAACAGGTTGGTCTGCAAATGTGTCATACCTGCCGGGAGTTACAGGCTTCGCTTTACTCGCCCCGCGAAACGGACAGCTGCGTGCTGCTTCAAATCTGGCTGATCTAGCCCCGCTTTTTGAGTTTTACCGCTTTTATAAACTCACTGGATGCTGCTGCCCTGCTTTTGGGGCTCTCTTTCTGCTTGTGCGTTCTTAATGATGGCATCTTTCGTCCAGAAAGATCGCTGTTTGAACGACACGGCGGTATCGGCTCTTGACAGATTCGTGTATTCGTACGCCCTGGCATAATTATTGCCACAGGCACCACATCAATGGCGGCATTCATTCAGCTGAAAAAGGAGTCATCGCGAATGAGGATGTTGGCAAATTTACTCAGTATTGCAACGGCCGCCTTGTTTTTGGGGAGTTCTTTTCTGCTCGCCAAAGATGTTTCGGTTGCGTACAAAACAAAGAAAACCGTTACCCAATCGTTTCGGGAAGCCGCCGAGGCTGAAAAACATTTGCAGGCACTGAAAAAACTGGGCTGTAAAGTGTCCAGCCAGCAGGCGGAAGGCTCCATTGTTATTCAGTATGAATGCCCGAAATGGCGAGTTGTTTCCGTCTCATCGGAGAAACTCGCTCACCAGTGGGAAAAATGGCTGCGAGGTGCCGGGTTCGATATTGTGCACGGTCACAGCGAAGATCACGAAGATTCTCATGGTCATCACGCTCATTCTGAAAAGGAAAGGGATGTTCCCCCAAAGGGTCATTCGCATGATGATCAGCATGCCCACGAACAGGAAGAACTGCAATACCGTTTACCCCGTCAGGTGACATTGCATCCGAAACAGGAAGGAGAGTACCAGGAGTTGATTGCGATTCTGAAGGGGCTCGGCTGCACAATCGATATTGATAGCCATGATGGCCATACAGATATTATTGTTCAAGGCAAATCCTGGCGACATGCCGAGTTTTCAAGCCATCAATCGGCCCGGGAATGGGAGAAATGGCTGAAAGGATTCGGCTTTGAAGTAAAGCATTCCCACGATCACCATTGATGATCTGAAAGAATGAACCATCAACAATTGAAAGTTCACAAGCCAGAAAGATGAACTGGCTTTCACACCAATAAAACCGAAAAGGAGTTCTTTGTCATGTTAAAAAGTTTCTCAATGAAAATGTTTGTGTTTGCCCTTTTGGTCGGCACCGTTCTGTCTGGCTCCCACTCTGTCAACGCAGCCAGTCTCAGCCGTGCCCAACAGTCACTTCAGCAGGCATCCGCCGACAAGAAGATGACTTTCATCATGTTCTTCAATAAAGATGACTCGACCACACGGGCGATGTACAAGTCTTTGGGAGAGGAAACATCACAGATAGAGAACGCGACTGTGGTGGCCGTCAATGTGAATGATAAAGCGGAAAGCGAATTGGTTTCACGTTTTGATGCCAGTCGCCTTCCTTTGCCGGCTGTCGTCGCGGTTGCTCCCAACGGCGCAGTTTCCGGTGTCTTTCCCCGAAAATTGAGAGCCGGGCAAATTGCCAATGCGGTCGTCAGCCCGATTCAGGCGGAATGTATCAAGGCGTTGCAGGATAAAAAAATCGTACTTCTTTGTGCTCAGCCAGACAGCGGGGCTTATGTCCCGAAAGGTGTGCAGGAATTTCAGGCTCAACCAGAATTCTCGACGCGAACGCATATCGTGAATGTTCGTGCCAGCGATCCTGTTGAAGCGAAATTCCTGAAGTTGTTCAACGTCCCCAATTCCGTTTCAAGGCCGGTCACTGTTTTCATGGCTCCTCCCGGAAAACTGCTCGGTGTTTACAAAACGGATGTCAGCAGCAAAACGTTGACACAAACCATCGTTGCAGCCGGGGAATGTTGTAGCGATCCGAACTGTAAACATCGCAAAAAAAACAGAAAGTAGTTTTCCATTCATTTTTGTATTACCAATCTGCAAACCAAAGACTTCGCAGGAACAAAATCATTCACCCTGTTCCTGCAGGTCTAGCATCTTCAAGGGGGGAGATTTCATGAAACCTTATTCACTGATACTGAAAGAGCTTTGGCAACGGCCCACGCCGATGTTGACGAGCCTGGTTGCGGTTACTTTGGGGGTGACCGCATTGGTCGCGATCCAGAACATTACGGTCTACTCTGAACAGAAAATTGCGAGTGATATGGATGCACTCGGGGCCAATGTGCTGGTGTTGCCTCCTTCGGTCTCGCTTCAGAATTATTACTCTGCGGACATGCATGGCAAAACAATGCCTGAAACGTATGTGACACAACTGGCTTTGGCAAAGCTGCCTGGTGTGCAAAATCTGGCACCTAAACTCTGTGTCGAAGCCGATGTCGACAGCATTCCGGTTGTGTTGACGGGAATACTGCCCCGCTCCGAATTTGAATCGAAAGCCGCCTGGCAGGGAATGAGCATGCTGACCAATTCGGTCGGTTCGGATCGCGGATGTTGTGCGACAGGCATTACCGGGGGCGACGAAGATGAAGACCCGGCTTCCCTGGCGACGAAACGATCTATTAAAGATTTGGGCAAGGACGAAGTAATTCTTGGCTCCGAAATCGCAACCCAGTTGGGAACCCAAAAGGGTGATAAAATCACGCTGTTGGAAAAAGAATTCAAGGTGTTGACCGTTTTGCCTGAAACCGGAACGATTGACGACGGACGACTGTTTGCCCATTTGCATACGGTTCAGGAATTGGCGGGAACAGGGCCGGTTGTGAACGTGATTGAAATTATGGCCTGTTGTGAAGACGCAGCCGGTGATTTGATCGGTTCTCTTTCCAAAGAACTGCCCGATACCCGAGTGATCACCATTTCGCAGGTGGTGGAAACGCAGGTGGCTGTCAATGGTTTGATGTCGCGTCTATCGTGGCTGTTCTTTTCAATCTTGTTGCTCGTTGGTGCAGCCAGCATTGCCAGTGTGATGTATTCGAATGTCTCAGAGCGTCGAAAAGAAATCGGCACCTTGATGGCACTCGGAGCCAGCCCTGCATTTGTCACCAATCTTTTCCTCGGCAAAGCGACCATTCTCGGTTTTGTCGGTGGATTGGGCGGTTTTCTGTTGGGAACCGTTCTGGCCTACATTCTCGGCCCGCAATTGTTGGATGTGGCTGTGCAGCCGATGCCTCAACTCTGCTTGATCGGCATAGGCGTCGCGACACTGGTAGCCGTTGTTGCCAGCTATTTACCGGCCCGTCGTGCAGCCGGTCTCGATCCCTGTCTGGTCTTTAACGATGCGTAGTCCCCAATCCCTCATGATTCAGGAGTCTTTGTGTGCCCATCCACGGGCAGTCAGAAGAATTGACGGTCCGCCTGGCGGTTCCTCACGGTTCTATTGCACAACGTCTTTATACAACAACTTAAAATGAAGGAATCATTTCAATGTATTCACTGGAAAATGTGATCAAGAAATATGAGCGTCACGGGCAGGAGGTTACTGCTCTTGACGAAACAAACCTGGAGATACCGGATAACGATTTCGTTGCCATCATTGGCCCAAGCGGCAGTGGAAAAACAACAATGCTTTCGCTTCTGGGAGGCATGCTCGCACCGAGTTCCGGTCGAGTCGTTCTCGACGGGATTTCGCTTTATGCCCTTTCAGTCAAGGAGCGAACAAAGGTACGTAGCACAAAGATTGGCTTCGTGTTTCAAACATTCAACCTCATTCCCTGGCTGACGGCTCAGGAGAATGTACAAATTCCACTTGTTCTTTCCGGTTGCAACGCGCAACAGCAACAGGAACGCGCTGCAGCGATGCTGGAAAAAGTTGGCCTGGCGGATCGCATGAGGCATAAGCCGAATGAAATGAGCCAGGGACAACAGCAACGGGTCGCGCTGGCTCGTACATTGGCAAACGATCCACAAATCATTCTGGCCGACGAACCGACCGGCAACCTTGATCCCGAAACACGCGAGCAGGTGATGGAGTACCTCACGGAGTTTCATCAGGATGGCCGCACGATCGTGATGGTCACCCACGATGAAGCCGCCGCCAAGTTCGCCACGCGAACCATTCGCCTGGTCTCAGGAGTTGTATCAGAAGTAAAAGCAGAAGTTCAGGCAGAAGCCGCTTAATCGGCCTGTCCCTTCTGTAATCGTATCGAGGAGATGTTCCTGGTCCTCATCGTTCGGAGCAATCCGGGCGGTGGGGGCCGCCCCATTTTTCAGCTTGTTATCTTGTCAGATTATTATCTATATCAGGGAAATATCGCAAAAAAATCGAAAAGGTGCCTCTCGACGCCCCCTGCTGCCTGAAGAAAACAGTAAAACGTGCATCTAACCGGTTATCGGAGGGCAATCGACAGAGCGATCTGCATTTTTGCAACGTCTGGGCAACATGCCCCCCGTGGTAGCATAATGCCCCCTGGAACCGGCATAACGATCACAAGAGGAAAGCGATCCTGTGAGTGAAGCGGAACAACAAGATCAAGCGCAGCTTCCGTGGTATTCCCGTTTGAGTATTGGGACACAGTTGTTGCTATCCGTGAATGGGATTTGTTTTTTGCTGATCGTTGCCTTTTTGAGCATCGATTACGGTCGTGAAGTTCGCCGCTTGATCGAGACGCGACATCAGGAATTGCATCACGAAGCGTATTTGATCGCCAATGCGGTCCTCCGGATTGATCAAGTCAATACCCAGGAAGTGCAGAGTTATATTAACGATGTTTGTGTTCATGCCCACAAACTGAATGCTCCGGGGCATCTCATTCTGGTTCAGGTGAGAGATCGTCTGCTACATTCCTATCCGTTAAAAGAACTGCCCGAGGGTTATCTTGAAAAAGTGAAGCGGGCCGATTCGGGGCGAGGCCGCCCGGATTCCTCTCTGCAGCAGGACATTGTTGTCGGCAAAGTGGTCGATGGTGATCTGAAGGTGTACGTTGTAGAAAACGCAGACGACCTGCATGAATTTGCAACGGAGCAGGCGATTTCACAGCTTTGGCATGCAACACTCATTGCCATCACCGCCGCGGTCATTCTTAACACGCTGTTGGTACGGCTGTTTATTCAACCGGTGCATCGAACGATCGAAGCAGTCGAAAAAATTAAAAATAATGAGTTTGGAGGACACGTTACCGCAACAACCAATCGGGAACTTTACGATTTGACCAATGCCGTCAATGCGATGAGCGATTCCCTGGCGGAAGCACGCAGCCGACGAAGAGCCCAAATGCAAAAGGCCAGCTCGATTCAGCAAAGTTTGCTACCGAAATCTCCTGAACTGCCCGGTATGGAAATAGCCGTCGTTTACGATCCTGCGGAACTGGTTGCAGGAGATTTCTACGATGTCGTGGAGTTGCCGGACGGTTCCAACGTGGTTTGCATGCTCGATGTCGCCGGGCACGGCATCCCTGCCGCTCTGGCTGCCGCGATGCTGAAAAGTTTGATTGCAGTTGCAGCCGAGCAGTTGACATCACTTACAGAACTGGTCGAATTTGTGAACCGCCACTTTTCACAAGCGATTGAATCTGGAATGTTCGCGACCGCTGCCTTTCTGCGTTTTCCCTTGCAGGATAATTCCGTCGAATACATCAACGCCGGCCATCCGCCTGTCATACTGGACAACACCAAAGAGATCAAAGAGATCGAAACGCCTGGCTTTCCACTCGGAATTTCTGCCGATTTATCCTGGGAATCCGAAATCATTCCATTCAATAAAGGATATCGATTATTCCTTTACACGGACGGCGTTGTCGAATCATTCGACCAGCAAGGGAATCAATTCGGCCTGAACAGACTGATGACGAGCATCAGACAGCATCGCCAGAAGTCTCCTCAGGGTCTATTGCAGCAATTGAAGCAAACGATTATTGCCTATCGAGCAGGTTCTGCAGCTAAAGATGACCTGACCGCTTTGCTGATCGAAAGAAAAAGCTGAAACATGAATCATGTAGATGAATATCGCCGTCATCGAATCATTCACACTCCAGAAAAAGTTGTCAGGATGGGCCTGATTGGGATAATTTGCTAACTGAGCGGTAAAATGCGAGACTACTCTGCAGTCAGGACTCTCCGGTTGTACGGTTTCCTGTGTACTTGCTGTTACTTCAGGGAAGTCTGCCGCAACGTAAGCCGTTCGCAACGGCCAGCAGTTCGCTTGCTTCATGGATCATCACAACCATTGCAACCGAGAGAAAGCCAGCGACACCGGCTGGAATCAAAATAACGAGAACAATCAATGAAAAGATGATATTCTGCAAGCTCACTTTCCTGGCTTTTTGTCCGATTTGCATCGCTTCTTCGAGCTTGCCGAGATCATCTGCCATCAACGCGATGTCGGCCGCTTCGATCGCCGCATCTGTTCCGGCTGCTCCCATTGCCACGCCGCAGGTTGCCGAGGCCAAGGCAGGGGCATCGTTGATACCATCACCGACCATTAAAGTTGGGCCGGTTTTCATCAATTTTTCAATCTCGACAACTTTATCATCCGGTTTCAAATTCGCATGCACTTCATCAATGCCCAGCTGCTCCGCGACCCGTTGGGCCGTATGTTGATTATCGCCGGTCAGCATCACCGTGCGGATATCCATTTCATGTAATCGTTGAATCACTTGCGAAGCGTTTTCTCGTAACACATCCTGCATCGCAATCAATCCCAGAACCTGCTTTTCGTTCCCAAGAAGAACAACGGTTTTCCCCTGATTTTGCAACTCATAGATGGAATCCTTCAACTCTTCAAGATTCACTCCGAACTCTCGAAAAAGAGTCGGACTTCCCAGATGCCAGGTTTGCCCATCGACATCACCTTGTGTGCCCGATCCAGGCAGAGCTTTTGTGTTACTCACCCGCGCGATCGCAACTTTCTGTTCTTCCGCATATCGAACGATTGCCAAGGCAAGCGGATGGGCAGAGAACTTTTCGATCCCGGCTGCCAGGCTGGTCACTTCTTCTTCGCTCCCCATAAAGGCCTTGACATCAGTCACCACTGGCTTGCCGTGTGTCAAGGTTCCCGTTTTATCAAACGCAATTGTTTTGATGATCCCGAGATGTTCCAGATGAGCACCTCCTTTAATCAGGATCCCCCGTTTTCCCGCCCCGGAAATCCCGGCAGACATCGCAATTGGCAGTGAAATGATGAGAGCACAGGGAGCCGCAGCAACTAACAGGATAACAGCTTTCTCTGTCCAGAAATTAAAATCAAGCTGAAACAGCATAGGCAAAATAATCAACGCGACGGCAATCGACAAAACTGTCGGACTGTATCGGCGCCCGAATCGTTCCATCCATTCCTGAGCATGCCCCTTTTGATCCTGTGCATTTTCAATCAAATCGATAATTCGAGATAACGTGTTATCTGCATAGGTTGTTGTTGCGCGAACGGTAAGGGTTGCCTGCCCGTTCACCGTCGCTGCAAATACCTTGTCTCCAGCCTGTTTGTCTACCGGCACAGACTCACCTGTTACCGGTGATTCGTCAACCGTTGTTTTGCCTTCAATAATTTCTCCATCCGAGGGGATCGCTTCGCCGGGTAAAACAATAAATTCGTCTCCAATCTGCAGCGTTTCTGCCGGCACAACCTGCTGCTTTCCATCACGAAGCAGCCGAGCTTCTCGCGGAGCAAGATCAAGCAGGGAGCGAATAGCATTTCGTGTTCGATTAAACGTATATTCCTCAATCCCTTCTGCGATGCCATAAAGAACAACCAACGCTGCTGCTTCGTCCCACATTCCCAGATAACCCGCACCGGTGGTTGCACCAATCATCAGCATTGAAATACTGATTTCCCCTTTTTGAATGAGGTCTTCAAGCCCTTCCCACGCCCAGGTATAACCACCCAGAATGATCGCAAACCAATACTGGTAAATAATGATGTTACTATCAGCAAGATTCAGTTTCTCCAACGTAAAAGCAATCAATGCAATCACGGCTGCGATAATTGCATTGCGGAGCGGCGGATACTGCCACCAGGGACCATCGAATTCGTGTTCTTTTTCCATTGTTGGAGTCCTCGCTTCTTCAGGGTGAATGAATTCGAAGTAGTCGTTGCATCATTTCAGTTTTGGAAAATCCCTGGCACCTTACTGAAAACAGGAAAGTCCAGGGATTGTCGCCTCATCAGGGCTTGCAGCACCAACACAGGATCAGTTGATCAACATCTATTCCTGTTCGATGGCAGGTGGTTTTTCGCCAAATTTTGCTTCATACAAGGCAATGAATTTTTCCTGTCGCTTGGGATTGCAGATAAAACATTGGGACTCAGGGCGATTATGTTCTTCGCACCAATCCCCTTTTTTCTTGTAGGCAGCCGCGACATCGGGATCGCACAGGGCACAATCCGCTTCGGGAACGCCATGTTCCTTGCACCACCAACCGTCGTGGTCGTGTCCGGCGTGGTCATCACCTGCATCTGCACTGACAGGCGTTGCATCAGTTCCCGAATCGGTAGCAGCACCCCCTCCACATCCAACAACAAACGCAATCGCGAGCATCGGGGTCAACATCATCAAACGTCGTAACATCTTTCTTCTCCTGATAAAAATTCATTTTTTGAAGCGTACGAAATGTCGCTTCTGTCATATTTCACAAATAGAATCCATAATCCTCGCCTCCACGATTCAGTCATGTTGGAAACGAGTGAAATTTACCGGCAGTAAGACTCTTGCCATTTTCTTTTACACTTCTGTTTCCTCCTTATCTTGCTTGATGGGGGCGATGGGAGCATTGAATAACAGATAAATCACACGCAATACCAGCAGCGACATCACCATTGCACCGATCACGCCGCCAATCACGACGGTAGCGAGTGGGCGTTGCACTTCGGCTCCCATGCCGTCGCCCATTGCCATCGGCAAAAAGCCGAGACTGGCAACCAGCGTCGTCATCAAAACAGGACGAAGTCGAGTCACGGCCGCCTGTGTAACCGCCTTGTTCAACTCCATTCCCTTTTCACGAAGTTGGCGGATATATGAAACGAGAATCATATCGTCCAGAGCCGCGATCCCGGACATCGCAATGAAGCCGACACCTGCCGATATCGAAAACGGCATTCCGCGCAGCCAAAGAGCAAAGATGCCGCCCACCCATGCAAACGGAATACTGGTGAAAACGCGTAATGTAT
>JALTOP010000516.1:0-1149 GCA_027000105.1 Planctomycetaceae bacterium
CTGCAATTGTTGCCAGCGGGATCAAAATTTCCAGGCGGGTTTCTTCTGGTTCCAGATACAAAAAGGCGTATGTTTCGCCATAAGAAGTGATGCCGAGCGTTTGGGAACGCTCTTTTTCAAGTCGTTGCTGAGGCGTCAGTTTTTCATCGTCATCAGATTCATCATTCGCATCCAGTCGGACTGTCCAGGGCTGATTGGGGAGCAATACTTTTTGTTGCCTTTTTCCGTGCAGCGGTTTTACCTTCAGCAACACTTCCGCAGGCAGCACAACTTTTTCGTGAGTAAATTCCTGCAGGAACGTCAGATACTGCGGTTGTTCTTTCAGATCAACTTCATACTTGTAGACGAGTTTGAAGAACATCAGGTGAACCAGGTGGATATCGAAATCGGGCAGGTCATCATCAATTCGCTTCACGAACTTCAGGGGCAATCGGTTCCCTTGCTGGTCAAGAATTTTGAATCGCTGCTGTAAAAAGGTTTCGTGCAGTTTGGCCCCCCGTTTTACTTCGGCGAGAGGCAGCATCATCTCTTTATTCAATTTTAGGTCGTGAAACAGATAGAGGTCTTCTACAAAAACCTCCAGCTTGACAAGCAGTCTGTTTTCCTGCACTTCAACAAACGCATCCGAAAGAGAAATCGGGTGGGCCTTGCACGCAGCAGGAAACAATAGACACAGCAGGAAAAACAGGATGATACAAATCTTCCATCGTCCGGTTTTTCCGGTTCGAACACGGCTTCGCGCACAGGTTTGAGCTTGGCTTTGAGCACGGAGACGGGCTTTGATGTTCCTGTTTGCGATCACAATGATGGCCATTTTTTAGTCAATGAATGTTTACGCCGCCGGTGGTAAAATGTTTACGGACGGTTCATATGCTTGAGGGTAAATATCGGAGAGTGTCGGTTATTGGGA
Organism: Planctomycetaceae bacterium; assembly: GCA_027000105.1. GTDB lineage: Bacteria > Planctomycetota > Planctomycetia > Planctomycetales > Planctomycetaceae > Rubinisphaera. The sequence continues at coordinate 911 of JALTOP010000516.1, forward strand.
GGTATCGGTCTGGCTGCGGACTTCAAAACAGGCCAGTCCGTACGAGTATTGCGGATGAAGTAAATCTGTGTTGTCCATCGCCTCGTCCGGTTGAGAGTAAACTACGTCACTGTTGCGTCGCAATATACGTCACAACTACGGTTTTGTAGCGACTTGGGGACGATGACGCTCGATCTGGGCTTTGAAATCACCCAGGCTGTGCCAATAGAGCGGATGATTGAGATCGACTTCCGTAATTG
>JALTOP010000516.1:1159-2419 GCA_027000105.1 Planctomycetaceae bacterium
AAACCGTCGTAGCAGATCATCATGCCGACTTTGCCGAAACGGGTGTTGAAAACAGGGTATTCATGTCCGGGCATAATGCCCCTTTCAATTTCGCCGCGCGGTAGTGTCACTTTTCGATACTTTCCGACGATTTTGCCATCCGGCCCAATCAATACCGCGACATTGTAAACCAGGTGTTGTTCCCGTTCGAGAAGGCCAACGACAATGTAAAGATCATATTTTTTGGCAAGCTGACCGAAATATTTGGTGGAAGGGCCGGGGATCGGTTCGGCACAGTCGGCATATTTCAAACCGGTTCCATAAACCGTGATTGTTTCAGGTAGAACGACTAAATTGGCTTTTTTCTTTGCAGCCATTTCAATCGCTTTCGCAAACTGGGCCGGTTTGTCGCTCGGCTTTTTTCCTTTTCTTGGCTGAAGATGAACCGTCGCCAGTCGTACGATGCGCGGTTTCAAATCGTCTGTCTGTTTTAGACTGATATCGCTCCACATGATTTTTGAATGAGGTGGCCCCCAGCGAAAGTGCAATTCAATCTGCGCCTGAGTCGCCTGGGAAGGAACGCGATAGATGCTGGAAACTTTCGTCCAACCGTTCTTGTCCGTCTGTTGATCGACGGGAAACTCCGGTTCTGCCCACGGTCGTTGCCCTGGCCTGAAGGAAGCGAATGTCGGCTCATCCCGTTTAACCCGTTTTCCCTTATCATCAAGCCAGATAATCCGTACGACGCCGGCTCGGCGAACCAGATCAATCCCCACCGTTTTGCGGTACGCGGTAAACCGATAGGTCTTTCCTCCTTCGACCGGAAGATTTTTTTGTAGATGTCCCATCAATCCTTCCCGGTCATCCGCTTCAATAATGAAAGCCCCCTTTTTCGACGGGCCGGCTTGGGGATCGAAGGAAAGTTTGGGGCGCAATTCTTCACGAGGACTTAGAAACTCCCAACCATGAACCGTCACTTTTTTTTCTTCAGCTGCTTTCAAGGGAAACGACCCTGTTAGCAGCAGGGTAAGAACAAGCAGGATGCCTTGCGTTTTTTTCATCTGAAATTCTCCGGGGACTTATGGTTGGTTCCGAAATTGCCTATACTTCATGCTGTCTCACTGTTAACAGCAGTCACAAGGTGTGTGCAACTCGCCGCCGTACAATACACCAAAGATGTGTTGCAAGGCACCGAATGAAGCTGCTATTGATACAGAAAGAAGCGACTCAAGGCGTGGTTTCGTTCGATTCACACATGACTGAAGATCCATTATTCACATG
>JALTOP010000517.1 GCA_027000105.1 Planctomycetaceae bacterium
CTCTCTAACTCTCACACCGCTCGGGTTATCGGCTGTTGCGAGCGCTCAATCAGCCTGAATCGAACTGACTTGAAGGGGTTGCCTTCGGTCAGCAGTATGCGGCAACGAAACGCGAATCGACCACCGCACTCTCGACCGGATCACGTTCCGTCCATGCTTTGAGTTTCGATTCATCGACCGGATCGTGGACATGCTCACTGCAACTGCCTGCCGGCCAGCGGTACGGGACCGAGACGATCACCACGCGGCCGCACGTGAGCAGCTTGAGAGCGAAAGCGCTGGCGTCGGGAACGTGTTCCAGCACTTGCAGGCAGAGGACCAGGTCGTACTTCTGATCCGGTTTCCAATCCATGAAGTCGGAATGGATGACACGGACTTCATCCAGCGTGCAGCCCCGAGTCGGAATCTCGACCGACGTCCGCTCGAAACGGTCGAACCATTCCAGATAGCGCTGATGAACTGCCGGACGAACTGTCTCGTCGTCAAAGCCGTCTGAAAAAGATCGAGCAGGTAAAAACAGCACTGGAAAAACAGGCTCGGCGAGAAAGCGGAAGCTCATGTTGCCAAGAAGGAGAAGGTTATTTGAAAAGCGAAGGGCCAGCATCATCTTCGGCAATTTTTGAGGGAGCAATGTTGAATTTCAATCCTGTCACTTTTTCCAGCTTGTCGTGAATGACATGAATGTTCTTTCGGACCTCGCGCCTCGTACCATGCTTTTTTTGGATTAGCTGATTGGCACTGATTTTTGTCTTCTCGAGTAATTTCAATGTCTCCTCATCCAATTTTCCGTATTCCCACTCTGCTCCTTTTCTAAAGTGAAATGTTGCAGCTTTAAGATCCTGACCCGTGCGAGCAATCTCCTGCTTATCCTGAAATGTCGCCACCTGACAGCAACGATGATTACTTTTAATGCAATGATGCCCGGACAACGCATAGTGCGCTCGGGCAAAGGCCTGTTCCAATGTACGAACGGATTTCACTTGCTTCTTCTCGACGACATCTGCAAGTCGATTTAGTTCTGCAATCGAGGTTTCCAATGCTGTTTTACCATTTGGAGTTGCCCGCGCGGCTTCGAGTCGTAAATAAGCAACTGCATGACGTAAATGTTCGGCAGTCTGCTTGACTTTACCTCTCACAAAACTGTCTCTTGCCGCTTCAAAATGATGGCACGGTTTGTCGATAAAGAATGCAAGAATGTCTTCGTCGATTTCGATTTTGGCGGGCTTAAGAGGCTTGAATTCCTCCTGTGCAAACGCGGTTGACGCCCCCAGTGCCATCGTGATGGCCAAAAAAACTTGTTGGGAAATCGGATTTTCAGTGGGCATGGATTAGTCTCCTGCTTCGAATGGGATGCGTTACCGATTCGTTAATTGCAATCGGCCTGTTGTACTTACGAGCCTGGGAAGCTAATCAGTTATCCTGTTTATGTCCATGGGAATTGAAAATGGTATTTCCCTATGCTCAACCAGAAAGAAATTATCTGCTTTTGTCGCCATCAGCCTCCCTATTTCAATAGAACTGCTGCGTTCTATCTACGGGGAATTGCAAATGAATTAACACTCCCGCGAAGAAATCAACCGTCAAGAGCATCAAACCTGCTGTGAAGAGCATCAATAGAACATAATTATTGGGAGTTTCCCTATGCCAGCAGGTCAAGATGATATTTTCCTGAATGCGATTCAGCGATTGGATAAAGCAGCCCAATATGCAGAAATTGATGAAGAAGCATTGGAAAAGCTGCGGCATCCGAAGTCAATCTTGCAGGTTTCGGTCCCTGTTCGGATGGATGACGGGACGCTTCGCATCTTCCGGGGGTACCGGGTTCGGCACGACGATACCCGCGGTCCGACCAAAGGAGGTATTCGCTTTCATCCTGGGGTCCATCTGGGCGAAGTGAAGGCGCTCGCTTTCTGGATGACTTGCAAATGTGCGGTGGTTGGCATTCCGTTTGGAGGGGGAAAGGGTGGGGTCATTGTCGATCCTAAACAACTTTCCCGGATGGAATTAGAGCGTTTGAGTCGAGGCTATATCGATCGCGTTGCAGACTTTATTGGTCCCGAAACCGACATTCCTGCCCCGGATGTCTACACAAACGCAATGATTATGGGCTGGATGATGGATGAATATTCAAAAATCCATCGCAAACGGACGCCGGATGTCATTACGGGCAAGCCAATTCCATTAGGCGGCAGCTTGGGGCGAGGCGATGCAACCGGACGTGGTGCGTACTACTGCATCAAGGAATTGGAACGGCTGAAAAACTGGGAACCGTCTGAAATCAGCGTCGCCGTGCAGGGGTTTGGGAATGCTGGTCAGCATGTCGCCAGACTGCTTCATGCGGATGGTTATCGTATTGTTGCGGTGAGTGATTCGCGAGGTGGTGTTTACCGCGAAGATGGTCTTGAAATTCCTCGCTTAATCGAATCCAAAAACCGCACGCGGCGTATTGATGCGGTTTACTGTGAAGGTTCTGTCTGTGATTGCCCGGTTTGCGGGACCGGAGAGTGTCATTGCGAGAATTGTCAGTGTGGTGATGGTCCTGGAAGCCATGCCATTTCCAATGCAGAATTACTGGAACTTGATGTTGATATTCTGATTCCCGCTGCACTTGAAAATCAGATCACAATGGGAAATGCGACACAAATTAAAGCACCCATTATTATTGAAGTTGCCAATGGGCCAACCACCAATGCAGCTGACAAGGTTTTGTCCGAACGGGATAAACTTGTTGTTCCTGACATCCTTGCCAATGCGGGCGGCGTGACAGTCAGTTATTTCGAATGGGTGCAAAATCGTGCCGGTTTTTACTGGTCGCAACAAGAGGTGCAGGATCGCTTGCATCGTATTATGGCTAAAGAATTCAACGCGATTTATGATTTAATGAAAAAGCACAATACTGATATGAGAACAGCAGCTTATACACAGGCATTAAAGCGTATTGGTGATGCGGTTGAGTCTCAGGGAACATGTCGATACTTTTCGAACGGGGTGGCAACGAGTTAAGGATTTGCAAGCAAATATAGACAGCAGGTAGCGGACCATGCCTGTCTGTGTCATTGAGTATCCAGCAAGGAATGAGCAAATGAGCGATTTGCAAGACTTGGACCGGGAAATTCAGCAGCGAATTGAATCTGCTGAGGAGAAATGTCGGTTAATGCAGAATGAGATGCAAACCAAAATGGTTGAAATGGAAAAACGGTATGCACTCTACGAGCAGTTTGCAGACGAAATGATGACAGATATAGTTGATCCGAGAATGGAGAAATTAGTCAGTTATTTTGACAATGCAAAATTACAGGAACGCAACGATGCCGGAAGGCGTTACTGTATAGCGAGGTTCGATCACTCGGCGAGATTCCCTGCTTCGGTCAAGTTGACACTCTCGATTGCTCACGATACGGAAATCGAAAATCTGCTACTGGTTTATGATCTGGGAATTCTTCCGATCTTCTTCAAGTATGAGGCTCACAGTCAAGCGTCCTTTCCTCTGAATGAGTTGAACAGGGAACAGGTTTTACAGTGGGTCGATGGGAAAATTTTGCTGTTTGTTGATACCTATTTGCGACTTGAACAGACGGAGCAGTACCAGCAAAACAACCTGGTGACTGACCCGGTTTGTGGAATGCGATTTCGCAAGGGCATTGCCTCGGCTGAAGTGAAATACGATAAGCACTCTTTCTATTTTTGTTCGCCGGGTTGTCACGAAGCATTTGTGGACGAGCCAGGGAAGTATATTTCAGGACCACAAAAAGCTTCTTAAAGAACCAGCAGGAATGCTGCATCTAATACCTCGACAAACGTGTTGTTGTTGAGCCTCTGTTTATTTTTGAAATAAGAACTGGAAAATAAAATGAAACTTTTCTCAACAAATCACGGCATTCAACAGATTCAAGTAACCCTGACTGGTTTCCTGCTTGTGGCCGTATTGCTCCCCACAACGGTTGATGCACAAGGAAATGGAAAGGACCAGGCACTGGCTACACAACTCCGTGAACTCCAAACTAAAGTAGATAAACTGGAAGCAGAATTGAAGAAAAGTTCCAAGATGCAGGGCAAATCGATGCCTGGAATGGGGATGAAAAAAGGAATGGGCATGTCGCCGATGGCTGGCAAAGAAATGATGAGCAAAAAGAAAGCGATGATGAGTGAGAAGAAAAAAATGATGTCAGGCATGGGGATGTCTGGCATGGGGATGTCTGGCAAAAAGAAAATGGGGATGGGGATGTCCGGCATGGCGATGATGGGCAAAGTAAAAGGGACCGACAAAATGCAGGTTGCATCAGCACTGCCTGGGTTTGCCGGTGCCTCGCACATTTATCATATTGGTGCCACCAGTTTTTTTCTTGATCATTCCGAGCACATCACATTAACGCAGGAGCAACAACTCAAATTAAATCAGATAAAAGAAAAAACCTTACTGGAGCAGGCGACTTTTGAACGTACAATCGCTCAGGCAGAACAGGAATTGTGGGTTTTAACCGGTTCCGATAAACCAGATGCAACAAAGATTGAAGCGAAGATTCGTGACATCGAAAAACAAAGTGGCGATAAACGAATCGCCTTTATCCGTGCGGTTGGCGAAGCAGCCAAAGTTCTTACCGACGAACAAAGAAAAGCACTTGTCGGAACATTGCCGGCAGATCATGATGATGCAGGTACGCAGAATTAGAATTAAATTCAGTTGCATCATGCTGGTAACGAGTGGATTATCTTCCCAATGACAAAAAAATACTTAGTCGGTTTTGCAATGGATAAAAAAAGATCAGGCGAACCGGAGGTGTTAACCTCTTGGTCACTACGCTTTGTCGCATTCGGCATTTCAAAAATCCGGGCCATCACTGGCCCGACTCGCCTGCGATATGCTTTGGCTCTGTTGCTCTTTTGTGGGTCGGTTCTGAATGCTTCGGTCATCTTCGGGCAGGGCCCGAAAGGCGCTGGGCATTTAGGACATCATCCAGGGCAAGGAGGCCCTCCGGATGGTGCGGGGCCTCAAAATGCCGGACCTGCAGGAAAAGGTGGCGGAATGGGCGGAGGTGGTGGCGGAATGATGGGCGGTAAGGGTGGCGGAGGGATGATGGATGGCATGATGAAGAAAATGGGTGCCCCGAAGCCTAAAGAGATGTATCCCCGACTGATGGACTTGCCGGATTTGCCATTGGAGGAACGGGGGCAAATTGAACAGGAAGCCGACCAGCGGATGATGGAAGGGACGGCGCTGCTTTCTGAAGGATTGGGCGAATTATCAATCGCTGCCTCGATTGAAGATTTTGCAGCGATGCAAATCGCTACTGCGAAAATGCGTGAAGGGCTTTCTCGTTTTGAAAGTGGCCTGGCTGCAAATCGCGCACTGGCTGAAGGAAAAGCTCCTCGCAATGTGGCGCTCACCTGGTTCAAACGTGAAATGAGTTTGCTTCCTCCCGCTGCTGCTCCGTCTGGTTTCCACTTTTTCGGCATGACGTTGTTTCACACGTCGATTATGCTACTACTTGTTCTTTTTACTGCGCTCATGATCTGGATGTACTTTTTCAAGATGCGGCGAGCGGCAGCCCTATTGGAAAAACTGACGGCAGCAAATCCGGGAACGCCGGCAACATCGCCCGTCATATCTGATTCGGCCCAAACAGTCACTCCTTCTGTCGATTCAAAACCATCTGTTTCGCAAAACAGACCATCGACCGCAACAGATTCCTCAACAGAAACGACTTCAACATCTGATGCAGCCGCTGTGGAGGATTGTTGTGCAGAATCATCCGTTGTTTGTGAATCAGAAAGCGAGACGTCTGAGCGTCCAGATATATCGCAAGGATTGCTACGTGTTGCCAAGCGAAAATTGTGTCGGCTGCGCGTGGCTCGCATCTATCAGGAAACCGAAGATGTCAAAACATTTCGGCTCGTTGCGTGTCACGGCGGCAGCCTCCCGTTCAGTTATTTGCCCGGTCAGTTTCTTACGGTTACGTTACCGACTGGAGAGAAAAAAATCCGGAGAAGTTACACCATTTCTTCTTCGCCAACACAGGGGTACTACTGTGAAATTACTGTGAAGCGAGAAGATCAGGGAATTGGTTCCCGCCACTTGCACGATAAAATTGAAGAGGGACAGACTCTGGAAGTGCAGGCACCAAGCGGCAAGTTTGTCTTTACAGGAAAAGAAGCCGATAGCGTTGTTCTTATTTCTGGTGGAGTCGGAATTACGCCGATGATGAGCATCACCCGCGCGTTAACAGACATGGGGTGGTCTGGTGAGATTTATTTTATCGCCGCCTGCCGAACTCCGGAACACTTCATTTATCGGGATGAACTCAAAATACTTCAGCAGCGTCATCCAAATTTACATGTGCATGCTGCAATGAGCCGCATCGAAAACGATACCGAGAACTATCACGCAGGACGACTTTCCAAAGAGAAACTTGCTGAATGGGTTCCCGATATCACCTCTAAATGGATTCACTTATGTGGTGCGCCGAAGATGATGGATAGCACCAAAGCGATGCTGGCAGAATTAGGAGTCCCCAAAGAAAATATACACTTCGAAAACTTCGGTTCGCAGAAAAAACCGGCAAAAAAAACAACTCCGCCTAAAGAAACCGCTTCCCCAGATTCGACCGATGCAAGCAAATCGAACAAAGCAACTGCGTCGGTCCATTTTGCAACATCAGACAAAAAGACACCGTTAGAACCGGATGAAACGATTCTGGAAGCCGCCGAGCGAATCGATGTCGATATCGACAATTCATGTCGAACAGGCATGTGTGGAGTTTGCGCTGTCAAACTACTGGCCGGGCAGGTCACGATGGAAACCGATGATGCGCTGGATGATGACGATAAAGCAGCCGGCATCATTCTTGCTTGCCAGGCGAAATCGACAGGCGATGTATCGGTGGAGGCGTAAGCGATGAAAGAACGTGAACGCGCCGTTGTCACCGGTCTGGTCGTGCTGATGCTTCTGCTTTGGCTTGGCTTTATTTTTCACCAGTCGCCCCGTTTTGCAGGGAGTTTCTGGGGCGGAATGCTGGGAGTAAGTGGTGCATTATTGATGCTCGTGCCGCTGGCGTACTTAATTGTGAAACGAATCAAATGGCTCAAACCACATGTCACAAAGCATGTTTCGATGCGTACTCTGCTGGCCTGGCACATTTACGCAGGGATCCTTGGTCCGATCCTGGTGCTGCTGCACACCGGGCATAAATTCAACAGCTTGCTTGGAATTACATTAACAACAATGACGATGATCGTCGTCGTCAGCGGGTTCGTTGGACGTTACCTGATGAACCGGTTTTCAACAGAAATCCGCGAGAAAAAAGCCCTGCTCAAAGAACTTCAGGCCGAATATCAACAGGTCTCTGATCAATTGGCTGGTACCCCGCAAACAGGGACTGTCTTGCTTCCATTTCGCGGTATTCTCGGGCAATTGACAGCGAGCTTGTTTATCCGTGATTTTCCAGCCGATCCTGCCAACGTGACCGTGGCAAGCCCCTATACGATGATGCGTTTGTCGGAATCGATTGCCGATGTGGAATATGCAATTAAAACACACGAAACATTCAAGAAGTGGTTTGGGAAATGGTTGAAGTTTCACATTGTTGTCTCTTTCATTCTCTATTTGCTGATGGCGTTGCATATTTGGGCCGCGATTCATTTTGGGATCAGATGGTTCACTCCCTGGTACACAAGCACTTCGTATTACTCTCAGACTCTTGAAAATGGTGCGGCGAAATCCCGATTACGTTCGTTGGAAAATTCGCAGCAGACGGAAAGTTCCATCGCGGCGGCAAATCAGTTTTCACTTTATTTTGGAAATCTTTTCAAACAGCACTGGCGATCCCCCGTTGTCATTCATGGCATCCGCACAACGGTTTTCGATTACACCGGTATTGCTGCCGAAATCGGACAGCCGGATTCCAATTATTCACGGGCGATGCAGGCACTTCAGCAGGTAGACCCTGAATATCTGGGCAATGGAAATCTTGAAAAAGCGTTCTGGATTAACGTCTATAATTTCGGTGCGATGAAGCTGGCTGCCGAGAACTATCCCGTCACTTCGATCACCGATCCCAAAATCAGCGATGGCAATCCGTGGGGCATCAAAGATATTCTTATCGGAAACGGACAATATTCCCTCGTTCAAATTGAAAGGGAAATTCTGCTCAAGAAATTTGACGATCCCAGAATTGTTTTTGCAGTGAGCTGTGCTGCGGTCAGTTGCCCGGATCGAACCGACGAAATATTTTCTGCAGAGAAAATCGATCAGCAACTTGAAGAAATCGTTGGCGGTTTGCTGAGCAACAGCACAAAAGGATTGAGCATCGACACGCAGCGAAAAGTGATCACACTTTCCTGGATCCTGAAAGCAGACCGCAGACTGTTTGGTGATGGAAGCGATGAGGGTCTGCTCGATTTTGTACGGTATTACACAACGGATGAAAATCGCGATTGGATTGATGCCAACCGAGGCGATATCAAACTGGAATTCTTCACACACGACTGGGGCTTGAATGATATCGCTCTTGCAGACAAAAAAGATTGACGAAGATAGATTCTGATGAAAGCAAAAAGCAAAAATAAGAAATGGACTGCGACACGGATTCTGCTGATAGCAGGCCCGATCTGTTTTGTTATTTTATGGCTGTTGACGCCGAGTGAATCCGCATTCAAACAATCCAGCACCTGGCAGAAAATGACCGAACCAGGTTCGCTTTCGGTCGCTCATCGACAACTGGAAAACAACTGTGCCGCCTGCCACACACCGGTTCAGGGCGTTAAAACATCCAATTGTATTGTCTGCCACGCGAACAACGAATCGCTTCTACAAAGACAGCCAACTGCTTTTCATGCCAGCATCAGTAGTTGTGTTGAATGCCATTTAGAACATCAGGGGATCGATAAACGTCCCACGAAAATGGATCACGAGGCGCTAGCAACGATTGGACTGAGGCAGCTCAACAGCGGTTCGAAAGAGACTGAAAATTATATTTTACGGGAAGAATTGCTCACCCATACCAATGGGCTAATCGCACCACATTCCCGCATCACCAGTAAAGAAACAATGCTCAATTGCTTGGCGTGCCACGCGAATGATGACCGCCATTTCAAACTGTTCGGGCAAGATTGCGCACAGTGTCATGCGACAGATAAATGGACAATCCCCGAGTACCGTCACCCTTCTGCGACATCAATGGATTGCGCCCAATGCCACCAGGCACCGCCCAGCCATTACATGATGCACTTCAAAATGATCTCCGCCCGTGTTGCCGGAAAACCTAATGCTCGTGTCGATCAATGTTTCCAATGTCATCAGACAACCTCCTGGAACGACATCCGTGGAACCGGCTGGTACAAGCATCATTAAATTGATTTTAGCTGAACAGCGCCAGGTTTGTTTTGAAATATCCATAACCCTTTTAGCTGGACAGCGCCAGGTTCTTTTGGTGTCGGTTAGTGTGGTGGGGGTTTGGGGTAAACGGATTTGATGATTTCGGGATCTATTCCCAGTTCTGCCAGGCGTTTG
>JALTOP010000518.1 GCA_027000105.1 Planctomycetaceae bacterium
GGCCAATAACGCCGTTCAACAGCACCGACTGTTACAACCGGCACAACCTTCCCATTCCTTCCGGATTCCTGCGTTCACAATTTGCAACTTGCTCTTTGTGAGCTAGGTTTTCAGGTGTTGCAGGATTTCAACCGCAATCTCATCGCCCCTTCGTTTGCCAATCCTTCAACAAGCATTCGATTACAGGCTGAGTATACCATCAACTTGCCAATCAAGGAACGGGACTAATGATTGTAGAAGCTGCCGAGAGTGCAACTGCAGAAAACGCAGTTGTTGCCCAGGGGACAATTACGGCAACCTCCCGCGGATTATTGGCGATGATCGAACTGTATCGCCGGGCCAAAAAACTTTTCGAGCAGGATGAAAGCAGCATCATTCCGCGTTCCATCCTTCGGGATCTGGTGACTGCGCTTCATTACCGGGATGAGCATACTTTCTATCATTCACAACGGGTGGGACAATTGGCTCTCGGGTTGGCCCGTCATTTGTACTGGAATGAGGAGACGCTTCATCTTCTCGAAGTGGCCGCGCTACTCCACGATATCGGGAAGATTGGAGTTCCGGATCACATCCTGTACAAACCGGGGCAATTCACAGGCGACGAAACTTCCCTGATGGCTCTGGGAACGGAAATCGCCAACGATATTCTGCAAATATGCCATGTCAAACCGGAATTGAGGCAGGCGATTGTTGAATCGCGAATGCACTACTCGTTTCTCGAAGATCGCTCACGTGAGTTGGGTCAGGAACTTTCGCTGGCAGGAAGATTGCTCGCCGTTGCGGATGTGTATGAATCTCTTTCGCGGGATCAGGTGTACCGCCCGGCATTCACGCATCCGGAAATTATCGACTACTTCAAAGAGCAGTCCGGCAAGCAGTTCGATCCGAGCATGGTCACAGCTTTGATCCGCTGGCTCAAGCCGGACGTGCTGGCCCGAATACAGGCGGAATCCGCTCAGCAGAAAACAGGCAGCCTGCGGGACGGAATGGAAGGGTCGTTGGCAACCGCATCGCTCTGCAATGTTTTTACCCATCTGTACTCGCTGGAATCTTCCTTCGCAGGAATTCTGATTACCGATACGAATCGGGAAATTGTGCTGCTCAGCCGGGGTGTGCAGTCACTGTATGGTCAGAATGAACAGGCTCCGATTCCTTCACGCTGGTTGCCCGAGCTGTTTCCGGTTGCAGATCCCTTCGAAGAGTTGTTGCCTGAGGGGACGACTCCCTATGAACAGGCGCTGACGGCGAAACGGAGTTCGACATTGAATGTCAAACTCCCGGGAAGGAAGGGGGAATGGGCCGATGTCGAATTGCAGACAATCCCACTGATCGATTTCAACAACCAGTTGCAGGGTGTCGCGGAATTCTACAAGTATAAAAATCGGAACCAGCAGCAGAACGCCCAGTATCGCGAACTGGCCTTGCAGGCGAGTCGGGATGCGCTGACGGGAGTTGCCAACCGTGGCGAACTGGAAAACCAGCTTGCTATTATCATGGACAAATTCAAGCAGGATCCGCAGCTCAATTTCTTTTCGGTCATCTATCTGGATATCGATCACTTCAAGAGTATCAACGATACCTACGGGCACGCGGTGGGTGACGAAGTGCTGGTCAAACTGGCCAGACTGTTGCAGCGGGAAGCGTATTCAAGTGAACTTGTTGCCCGGTACGGCGGTGAAGAGTTTGTGATTGTCTGTCCCGAATTGCAACTGGTTCAGGCTGTCGGGAGAGCAGAGCGGTTTCGACTGGAAATCTCGAAGCTCAAGTTTGAAAGTGTGCCATCGCTTTCCATCACTTCTTCTTTTGGCGTCGCGACGTCCGAACCGGGAGATTCTTTGAGAAGCCTGCTCAAAAGGTCGGACAAAGCGCTTTATCAGTCCAAACGGGATGGACGAAACCGGACAACAGCGCTTCCGAGGGAAGAAATCGAAACAAGTAAGCCTGTCGAAAAAAGTAAAGCCGATCAGGAGATGGTCTTCATGGCTGATATGCACTGCATGCTGCATGAAGATATTCTGGTGATGAAACTGAAAGGGTTTGTGCAGGAAAAGAAAGCCCGACTCATCAGCATCAAGGAGGGTAATGCCGTGGTCCAGGTTGGCCGGGAAGGACTTTTCAGCCGATGGGGAAAGAAAGAAAAACGACAACCGGTGCGTATTGATATCGACGCCAGCGACGCTTTGCGCCCCGCAACGCCCAAGTCTCCCAAAAGAAGACTGAGCATAAAAATCACTCCCGTTGGGGTTCCGGGCAGTCGCGAAATTTTCCTTCATCGTGCCCGGCACGTCTTCCGCGATTTAAGATCCCACTTTATCGAATAGACGACGGCGCACGCCTCTGTTGTTCCTCCCGTCCCTTTCGGTTCCCTTTCGCCTCTTTCCCTTAGGTCTCTTT
>JALTOP010000519.1 GCA_027000105.1 Planctomycetaceae bacterium
AATGCTGCCGATTCACTCCGACAGCCATGACCCAATTGCATTTTCTGTATTTTCCGAGAAGGTTGTGCATTGCTCGGTAACTCTCGTTGCTCGCAATACCCGATCGCAATAAATCCGAGGTGAGGGCGATAACCGGGAGCCCCTTTTTTTACGGAGAATACAATCACGCAAATCGCTTACTTTACTCAAGGCAAGTAAACACATGTGCATATTTCGCGGCATCGCGTAGTAACAGGGCACTCGTAAACGGGAAGTGATGTTTTGGGGTGAGAGGAAAATGTGTCTTCATCTGGCCTATTTGCAGTTACCCCTTTGCATTTCTGTGTATTTCTGTTATCATCGGTGCGATAATCCGGAACTGGACGTTGTGTATGCCATAGACGCCGTTTCGATATGCGGGCCTGCCTTTTTTCATTCCTCCTCAACAATTTTGCAAAGGATGTTTCAATGAAGACCTCCTCCCCCCACCGGATTAAGACATCTGGTTTCACTTTGATTGAGCTTCTTGTCGTGATTGCGATCATTGCGATCCTCGTGGCTCTGTTACTTCCAGCGGTCCAGCAAGCCAGAGAGGCGGCTCGTCGTTCAAGTTGCAAGAATAACTTGAAGCAAATTGGCCTGGCCCTGCATAATTACCATGACGTTCATTCCGTTTTTCCGCAAGGAGCACGCGGGATGACTGTTTGGACATTGAAAAACAGCACAAACTGGCGGGCAATGATCTTGCCAATGCTGGAGCAGGCCACTCTTTACGATCAGCTGAATTTCGAAACAGGAAACTTTGCAGGAAACTCTTTTGCGGGGAATGAGATCCTCAAAGGGTACTCGATTAGTACATTCCTGTGCCCGTCCAGCCCAAACGATCCATTTGATAACTCAGAAAACACATGGTCGAACACACAGCGGGGCCTGAATCATCAATACGTCGGGATTCAGGGGGCCGCACGTCCTATCCCGGGACCAAATCCAAACAGGGGAACTGTCGATTGCGGTCACGGCTGGTCATGCAATAATGGAATGCTGGTGCCCAACGAGTCCAAAAAAATTCGTGATTGTACTGACGGAACGAGTAGCACCATCATTGTTGCCGAGCAATCCGGATTGACAAATGGCCGCAACCTGACCGCCAATTATTATAGCGGCTGGCACGGTGCCAGGCATTTGAGAACGGTTACCGGTGGTAATTGTACTGACCTCTGGCAGGCCGGCACAACCTGTGTGAGATTTGCTTTGAACTCAGATATTATTCAGGTCGGGGCGACGGACACCAAGTACCGCAACAATACCATTCTCAATTCATTTCATACAGGTGGTGTTCAAGTATTGATGACCGATGGCAGTACCCATTTTCTGTCAGAGAACATTGATTTTACAACACTGAAAAAACTGTGCGTTCGTTACGACGGGCAAACAGTCGGCGAATTTTAAGTGCGACTCTGTTCCGGCTTTGTCGGGAAATCCTTTTCTTGCAGCGTCACTCACCAGTGTGTGACGCTGTCCTTGGCGGAAACGCGTGTCGATTTTTCGACGAAGCCTGGTTTTCTGTTTCAGTGTTCCAACTGGGCGGTTCAATTGCCTGGCGGGAATTGCCCAGCGTGGATCGCTTGCCTGACGACATAATGGCGATGATAACGGCGACGTTTTGATGACAGGTTCCCCGATCTCAAGAGATACAACCCTGATGAAATTTATGAACCAATTTGGTGCTGCTTTGTTGGCTGCCGTTTTACTTTGCGGATGCGGCCCTGACGCTCCTCCCCAGGGAACGCTTTCCGGGTCAGTCACCATCAACGGAAAAGTTTATGACGGTCCATTGGATTTGATTGTCATGAGCATGAAAACTGGAGAGGGAGGCTCAACGGCTATCCAGAGCGATGGGACGTTTACTTTTGATAAACCTTTTGTTACCGGAGAGTACACCGTCTACGTTGCTCCCAGTTCGCCCCCGGAAGCAGAGCAGCAGGCTGTCTCGGTGAAAATCGACAAGAGCATTCCCGATGAATACTGGAATGAATCTTCTCCGATAAAAATTAATATCAAAGAGGGTGAAAACAACGTTAAAATCAAAATCCCTCAATAAGGTCTACGGCCCGAGAAACAACGTTTCCACCGACGAACTGGATGTGAACGAGGTTGACAGCAGCGAAGGCCCCGGCAATCCCAATTCGAACAGCGTACGTAATCGCCTCCCGCTGCTTGCTAGGGTGCCCATGTTACGCCTTTGATCAGCAGCGGAGTAGGGTTCCTGTCCTGGACCGCCAAAACCGGCATACCTGTCGCTTCGTTCAAACGGTGAAGTTGCCGGGCGACTCCCTCGGGAGTGGAATTGGGGGCGATCCAGGTAAACCAGCGTCCAACCCGTCGTTGCCACAACGGTGTATAGCGTTC
>JALTOP010000520.1 GCA_027000105.1 Planctomycetaceae bacterium
CCCTGTATCTGCTTTGGGGGGACTGGTTCGCACAAAGCTGCCTGTTTGTCTGCCTCGGCTTGTTTCTTTCTCGCTGGGTTCCTGTCAGAAAAAAACGGGAGGAAGTTCCCGGTGTCTGAATTCCCGCTGTCAAAGAGAGTGGATCAAACAGGCGGCTTGGGGATCCTGGCGTGCCGCGATTTCTTTTTCGAAACACGCATCTGCGACACTGCAAAGGAGTTGAATCGCGAAGTACGCTGCTTTTCCGATGCCGACAGGATCGCGCAGACGCTTTCAACGGAAAACGTGCCTGTGCTGTTGATCGATCTTTCCACGATGAGCGACTGCCTGGACGAACTGCCCCGGTTTCGTGAACTGGCCCCCGGGTTGAGCGTCATCGCGTTCGGTTCGCACGTTCAAACAGACCTGCTGAACCAAGCCCGCCAGGCCGGTTGTGATTCCGTTCTGACCCGCAGTCGCTTCACCGGCGAACTGGTCAATCTGCTACAGAAATACCTGCCGCCCCGTTAGCAGCCGGTTTCATTCTGGCTGATCCGGTTTCAATTTGCGCGATCTGTCGCGGCTTGTCAGAACAGGAGCTTCGCGAACCCGCATTGCGCCACAACATGTCGAGGCCGAGTCGGCATCAAACCACGATACTTTGTACTGACGGTCAATCTGGCAAAAGCCCTGTTAGAATTGCGACCGGAGCAGCTCGGCGTAATGCTTGGCTTCGTCGGCATATTCTGTCCAGAGGTACTTCAACGGGAAGTTGGCGGGAACACCTTTGCCGTCAATCGAATCAGACTTGATCGCCTGCCAGAGGGTAACAGCCTTGAGACACTCTTCGCGGAAGTCATCGTTGGCTTCCAATTCGGGGAACTCTGCCAGAAGCTTCTCCATGCCTTCCATTCCCGCATACAGCTTTTTCTCGACGACACTTCGGTCTTCGCCTGCGAAGTAATCACGCTTCCCTTCATAGATGTTTCTATGAGCTGCGAGTGTTTCAGGTTTTTTCTCGATCAGGCAGCGCATCCTCCAACTGCGGTAACCGCACATGTTTTGGCGACGTTGCACCCAGATCTTCTTTTCTTCCAGCGTGTACTTGTTGTTTTCTTCCTTTACCAACTGTTTCAGAATGTCGTCGGTCGCTTCGAGAACAATCTTTCCGGCCGGTGAATCGAACCGTTCCGCTCCCCACTCGGTGGTGACTTCCTTGTACGCCAGGTCCCAGGCTCCCCGTGTTACTTCATCGAACTTTCCTTCATCCTGTCTGGCCTCTGCATAATCCATTTGTGAACGGACCGGATAACTGCGAAACAGTACCGGGGCGAGTCGGGTTTGTGTGATTCCGGGTTGCGCTTCGACTTCATTGGCGATGATGAACCAGTCCTTGGCAACAAGGAAGTTGTCTCTGGCATCCGGATTCAATTCCTTGTCGGGGCCGCCTCCCTCAATTTCCGGATCATCGAGGAAGAACTTCCTGAAGGTTTTCTTTTCGTCAGCTGCCCCGATTTTATGACCGATAATGCGACCGGAATCCCAATAGAGTTCCGGATATTTCTTGTTTCTGTTCGATCCCTTGATGATGAATTTCGCTCCCTCTTTCACCCAGTGATAGCGGTCGGCCACTCCATCCCACTCCGCGGAAACATTGTAGGCCAGATTCCAGGCCTGAAACTGCCAGACCTGTTTGAAGTGGGGCTGCAGCAACACGATCGAGTCAACCGTTGCCTTCAACCCGGCCCAGTCCTTGTGGTCTCTCTCTTCGACAGCCTGTTGCCAGAGCAGATTGGAAGCGATTCCCCTTAAGCCCAGCAGGACCAGATTCATCGTTGCACTGGTCGGATCAACATCCCCCAGGCTCGTTTCCCCCAGGTCGTATTCGCTCCGTTTCCGTGCCAGGACACCTCCCGAATTCTCGGTCCCGTCACTCGGTGCCCCCAAATAGACAATCGGCGCCAGCAGAAGAATAATCAGTAAAAGAGAAACCAGTTTTTTCTGTTGTGACGAAATGCGGTTCATTTTGCTTCCATTTCGCGAAGTTGCAGTGAGAAATAACCAAGAAGTAAACAGGGAACAATAAAGGCCAACGTCACTGCGATGCTCGGGAGCAGTGTTGCGTCCCAGGGAACATCAACTCCGTTGGCAACATACTCATTCATGTTGAAGAAATCGAACCGGGGGAACAGGTGTTGAATCGTCCACAGGAACCCGAGCATCACCTGATCGACGGCGGTTATCACCACGGTCAGTGGCCCGGCGTCCAAATCAGTTGAAGGGTTCAAGTGGAACAGCATACGATAGGATGCCTCAAACGGCCCCCCACCTTCCTGGGTTCCGGAGGCGAGTCCTCTCATCAATTTATTCAAGCCGGTTGCTCCCACCATCACAATACCGAACGTGAGCAACGTTGCCACCGGCCCTTTGACAAAACAGCTGGCTGTCACGCCAATCACAATAATGACGAGCATTTGCAGCCAAATGCCAAAAATCGCCTTGAAGTAACTCGATGCAAAAGGACGATCCGGCATTTTGATAAACAGGTCTGGACGGGCCATCCCCAAAAACTGGCCGGAGTCCAGCGAGAAAACTTCGATCGTAATCGAGTTGCCCGCCAGAATCTCATCGAACAGATTGGCTGTCCTTCTTACTCGCTGGTTCCCCTCGCCATCTTTGGAGATTTTGTCCTCGAGATAGTTGACCGTTTCCTCCAGGGTAATTGTTTTATCGGAAGCCCGATTACTGAATTCCTGCACCTGAATCGGATGATCCAGCAGGTACCTTTTCCCCGTCTTGTTGTTGACGATAACCAGATTGCAAAGCAGTCGCTGATCGATGTTTCCCTTGTGGGTTCGGAAGGCTTCGAAGTTGTATTCGAGACGCATCTTCCCGGCGCGTCGGATGGCATCGACGTCGAGATTGTCATACAGATAGGCGGCGTGCTCCCTGGTCGCTCCTTCAATGTAACTGCGAAACATCCAGACATCCCCGACATTTTTCCCTTTGTCGGATTCGTTGCCGGCGTTGTCGAAAAATGAAAGCTTCGTGCAATAGATGGGGACACGGGCGATCAGTTCCTTTCGAGCCTCCTCAGGAACCTGCCCTACCGTCCAGAAGTAGCCGATGCCACCCATCACCAATAACACGGCTGTACCAACGAGAGTGAAGCCCAGGAACCGTCCCAGCACAACTTCCTGCCTGCGAACCGGTTTGGTGACCACCGTGTGCAACGATCGATTCTTGATGTCAGTCGGCAATCCCCAACAGGAAAGTAGCAGAATCACTGGCAGAGTCAGCCAGGTAATCGATTTCAGAATGAAACTGATATAGTTTTTCACCTGCAGGTCGGCGCGATCCACTGATCCGCCCAGGAACCATCCTGCAAACATCAACAGCAGGGCGAAGATGACGAAGACGAACAGAGCTTTTTTGCGGGTCGCTTCTTTCCATGTCAGCACTGCAATCGCCCAGACTCGTGACGGAGAAGTGCGAAGGAAGTCACGGCAACCCCGGCCAAGCCCCTGAAAAAACAGTCCCACTCCACGCTTACCGTATTTCAACAGGGATACCAGCAAAGCAATAAGCAGGGCAGCACCCAGTACACCACCAAACACTTTCAAAAAGTGTATTACGCCTTCGGTCAGATCGAATCCGACAACGTCAAATGACATTGCTCGTTGTACTCCAATAAAACAGGACGCGGAAAAAAGAAAAAACGAACCATCAAGTATATGAATAAAATAAAATCAAAAACCCGGCAACAGAATCCAGCAACACAGACAACCTGGCATGACTGGTTCATTCCGACAGCCGTCACCAAACCGAAATATTTTTACTTTTCTAAAACTTGCGAGCCGTCATCACGTATCACTGTCAGCCATCCGGGCTCCTGTCCCCGAATTGAGGCTATGCGTTTTCACCACTTGCCAGTTGCGAAACAGTGAAAAGAGAGACAGACCGTCTCCCGCCTGCAGCGCTAGCTGGAAGGTTTCGATTCTTCCGGAGCTTCTTTCTGATCCAAAGGAGAGTTCGAACCGTCTTCGGAAACAAATCGCTGGCCGGGATTTTCCTGACTGATCTGCACCGTCTTCAGGAACAGTTCTTCCAGTGTTGCAGTCGGACGATCTGATGAAATCAGCGTCGCATGATGTTTCTTCAGAACGGCTTCGATTTCCGCACGAGCTTCATCGCTGAGCGTAGTTGTCAGGAATTGCTCCTGTTCTTTCGATTTGAGCAGCTCTTCCACCTTGCCGACAACTTTAAGCTCACCGGCGTAAAGAATCGCAATGCGGTCACAGACATCCTGCACATCCGCCAGAAGATGCGAACACATCACCACCGTTTTGCCTTCGTCTCTCAGCTTGAGAATCATCTCTTTCATCTCGGCGGTACCGATCGGATCCAAGCCGCTGGTCGGTTCATCGAGCAGAACCAGATCGGGATTGTTGATCAACGCCTGAGCCAAACCGATTCGGCGGGTCATCCCCTTGGAATATTCCTTCAACTGACGTTTGCGAGCGTGCTTGATACCCACGAGTTCAATCAATTCATCGCAGCGCTGTTTTCGCTCCTGTTTGCTCATGTTGAACAATCGACCGTAAAAATCGAGTGTTTCGTCGGCATTCAGGAAACGGTACAGATAGGATTCTTCAGGCAGGTATCCGATTCGTTCGTTCTTTTCGACATTCGAAGAAGGCTGCCCGAATATCCGGACTTCTCCAGCCGTCGGGAACAGGAGTCCGAGCAGCAACTTCATGGTAGTTGTTTTCCCGGAACCGTTAGGCCCGAGGAGACCGTATATCTCCCCTTTTTTGACGTCCAGACTCAACGATTTCAAAGCCTGCACTTTCCGCCGACCCCAGAAATCCCGATAATCCTTCGACAAATTGCGAATTTCAATGACGTTTTCTGGCTCGCTCATGCCCGATCGTCCTTACTGCTTTAAGCTTCAAGAGGGTAAAAAATGAGAACCATAAATAAAAAAGGAACATCTGCGGAATTGTTCAAGAAAGAAAATATGAATGAAAAAATTCCAAAGATCGTATCCTGACGCCGAGAGATTCCACCAATACCAAAACAGGTGCAAATCAAATCTTCGAATTCCGAAATCGGGCAGACAGCCCCGCTCCCGCGACATCGAAGCAGAAATTCAGAGTGCTCAACCTGCTCCCAAGGCCTGAAAAGGCTCCAAAAGAATTGATTCGGAAGGTGCTTTCCCCCAACTTTCCCCGCACGGACCGCCCGGCGGGAAACCGCCAGTCAGTATATGGAGACCTCAACCGTCTTACGAGTAACAGATCGAAAGTGTTGGAGTTTTCGGACATTTTTTACAAGAGAGCCCCACTAACCGGATTGCCTGTTCTATTCGGACTACTTTCGCCCCGCCTCCGCGCTTCATTTCATTTCCGCTTCATTCCATCTTCATGTAATGCCATAATGCCTGACAATTCCCGGCTTGAAAAATCAGCCCGTCTCGATCAGTGGCCCGTTTTTGCGTCACTTGCAATGCCGTCATTCCCCGGCTGAGCCATTTTCCTGCAAGCCAGTTGAATCCTAACTGGAGATATATTAACGGGTTAGAGTCTCTGTGGACGACATCACCGAAAAATCTTCACCAGGATTATTTTTTTTGTAGATTCTGATGGCTTATTTACGTTTGTGCTCGGGTGAAATATGGCTTACACCGGGATTAGGAACTACACTGGATGGGTGACGGGCTGAGATGATTGGAACATGCTTACATGAGTGAAGTTATGCTCGGGCAGGATGTGCCCACGTGCAGCGATGGCGTTTCGCGATGTTGGTGGTGTACAGAAAGCGAGTTATACCGGCGGTATCACGATGAGGAATGGGGAATCCCCGTGGCCGATGACAACAGGCTGTTTGAAAAAATCTGCCTGGAGGGCTTTCAATCCGGTTTGAGCTGGATCACCATTCTACGAAAACGTGAGGAGTTCCGGGTCGCCTTTGCAGGGTTTGATTTCACAGAAGTGGCCCGCTATGGCAAACGGGATATTGCCCGACTGCTGAAAAACGAGGGAATCGTCAGGCATCACGGGAAAATTGTTTCTACAATCAACAACGCAAATCGAGCCTTGGCGCTGGTCAAGGAGTTTGGCTCCCTTTCAAATTTCTTCTGGGGCTTCGAACCGGTTCGCTCGACCACGTTCGGGAAAAAAGAAGAGATTCCCACTCAAACTGACGAATCGGTCTTTTTGTGCAAGGAACTGAAAAAAAGAGGGTGGACTTTCGTGGGGCCAACCACCTGCTATGCTTTCATGCAATCTACAGGAATGGTCAACGATCATTTGAAGGACTGCCACCAATGGGCGGAAGTCGAACGCGCCCGCATGGAATTTTCCCGGCCCCTTTAAGGTCAAATCTGGTGTCAAATTACCGCCCATCAACTGCTACATGCAGCACTTCACCAACCGTAGTAATAGCTGTAGCCGTAACTGTAGCCGGGATAGTACGGAAATGGCGTGTACGCTGCACCGTAGGGATAGTAGTTGTAGCCCCCGTAATAGTACCCGCCGTAGTAGTTGTAGGGGCGAACTCCGTAATAGCCATAGTGAGGGTGACCGTAGCCGGAATATCGGTTCCGATAGCTGTATGAATGGGGGCGCCAGGAGTAGGAAGGCGAGTAACTGCGAAAACTGTACGGGCCGCGATGGCAACGGGGATGTGCCTGTGTCTGATTCAGGGCGGCGGTCATCATAATTCCCGCGGCCAAAAAAGTGATAAAGCTCAGATTTTTCATCGTTTCTCTCCTTTGCTGTTCAGGACGCCCCGTCACTCCTTCTCATTCTGTTTTCATTGTATCCAATCCAACCCCGAATGGCAGAAAAATTATGGATTTCAGTTGGAATCCTGAAGAACTCGCCGTTGGAACTCTTGGCAAATGAAATCAGACAGTAATAATTCGGTTACGATGTTGGAGTGAATTTTTGAAATGAATCAACTTCTACAGGAACCACAGGAACTCGATTGATGTTATCGTACCTGCTTTTCATGCTCCCGCCGATGTTGCTGATGGTCTGGGCTCAGTATCAGGTGAAATCTTCCTTCGCTCGCGGAATGCAAATACCGGCTCGTCTCACCGGAGCCGCCGCAGCCAGACAGATTCTCGATGCCAGCGGGTTGACAAATGTGCCGGTCGTGGAGACTCAAGGTTTTCTTTCTGATCATTTTGATCCGCGAGCCAATGAAGTGCGCCTCAGTTCGAATGTTTATCGCGGCCAGACTGCGGCCGCCGTCGGGATTGCAGCCCATGAAGTAGGGCACGCCCTACAGTATGCGCAATCTTATACACCGCTTGTTATCCGAAACCTGGCCGTCCCTGCTGCTCAGTTTGGGGGAGGGGCTTTCACAACGCTGCTGTTGCTTGGTGTTTTGCTCGGTTCAATGCAATTGATGATGCTGGGCGTTCTTCTGTTTGGCGGTGTTGTCCTGTTCCAGTTGATCAACTTACCTGTTGAATTTGACGCCAGTAACCGGGCTAAAAGAATCCTTCCCGAAATGAATATTGTCGATCAACAGGGGGCCATCGCCGTAAATCGGGTGCTCAATGCAGCCGCGCTGACTTATGTTGCTGCTACCTTGCAGGCGGTCTTGACGTTTATTTACTACTTTTCGCTTTTTTACGACCGCAGACGATAGAGCCAAACCGGTTTCAGGATGAAGTGGATTCGTTGGAACCGTTCGCTTTCTTTTGGGGGCTTGCTTCTGTTCCCCTCTTTTCGCCTGTTTTGTCCTGCTTGTCTGAATTATGTGCCCCTGGTTGTTAAATGAGGTAGATTCGGCAGGTTGTTGCGGTTTTGCGGAATGTCGCGGAACACAAATTTCTTCGCAGCCTGGGTGTCCTCTCTTTCCGAAGTACCACAATGCTGATGGCGTTTCCGTACGAGGAAGCGACCATAACCAGGTGACGGATTCCAAACGTGATGGGAATTCGTTTCTGAAATGATGGTTGCGTTTGAGACAGATTTGTGACCAATTTTCGGGAAAACTTTCGCTGGTCTGATCAATTTAACACGACAGCGATCCGATTCAGTTGACCCCGAAAATCCCGGTAGGGCAGAAAATCATCAACAGGAGCATTGTTTCAGAAGAATAGGTTCGTGTGTTGTCAAGGCAACTCATCAACACACGTGTTGACTGTAGAGATGGCTGACTTTGATTCTGGTATCTGTTTCTCGTTTGACTTGACGGGTTGTATTCGGGACGAGGCTTGATGACCGATTTACATGCGAGTTTAACGTTCGACTCTGGCTCATATGTAAAAACAGGCCTGTGTGCCAAAGTCGTTACAACCGGAACAACCGGAACTGAAAATGAGAAATCCTGTTCAACTTGGCGTCTGGATTATTTTGGCAACCGTTTTGAGAAACAGTTGACGAAATAGACAGACAGGTTTGCCCGTACTTTCCGTGTCGAAAGAACAAGGCATGTGACTCACACCTGTTGGGATTGGCCCAATCGTCATTGTTCTTGTTCGCGACGTTGTCCTCAGAAAAGAGTTCGAGGAGATTTGAAATGAAGAAGTTTGTTTGTGTTGCTGCTATCCTGGCTATCTCCAGCATGAGTTTTGCGAGTGCTGAAGCTGGCTGTGGTCTGTTCAAGGGTCGTCTGCTGCGAAAATGTCGTGCACACTTCCACCGACACATCTGCTGTGTTGATGATTGCTGTGTCGATGACTGCTGCGAGCCTAGCTGCTGTGCTCCAAGCGATTGCTGTGACAATGGCTGTGCGCCTTCTTGCTGTGCTCCAGCTAACTGCTGCGACAATGGTTGTGCACCATCTTGCTGTGCTCCCAACAACTGCTGCGATAAAGGCGACAAATGCTGTGAGCCTAGCTGCTGTGCACCATCTTGCTGTGCTCCCAACAACTGCTGCGATAAAGGTGGCAAATGCTGCGTTCCTAGCTGCTGTGCCCCAAAAAACTGCTGCGATGATGGTTGTGCACCATCTTGCTGTGCACCATCTTGCTGTGCTCCAGCTTGCTGCACAAAGTAGTTCCGAGGCAGTTTTCAGGACTGCATGAAAAGTAGACGACTTAGGTCGTAGAGAATTTTGAAGACGATGGAAGACCCCTCTTTCATCGTCTTCTTTTTTTATGCGCTCCTTGACCACTTGACTTGCCGGGCGTGCATGTTGCTGGTACGCTCCTGCCGGGAGAGTTGCCCGAAAAGACCTGTTTCACTATTCGTTGAGGGGCTCTTTCTGTCTGGTAAATCTGCTGATCGAATCCGCTCGGGCTTTGTTGTCGTCGGAGGTGGTTATCAGCAGCGTGGCAGTTACGACTATCTGGGTAATGACGGAATTAGTCGGTGATGAGCAGGCTGTTCGCTTGCCGGGGGCTCTTCTCGCACGCAATTTTTTTCTCCAAGGTCTGGTCTGATGAGAGTTTCCATTGCATTTTCATTCTTGCTTTACGTGAG
This sequence comes from Planctomycetaceae bacterium, assembly GCA_027000105.1. GTDB lineage: Bacteria > Planctomycetota > Planctomycetia > Planctomycetales > Planctomycetaceae > Rubinisphaera. The sequence continues at coordinate 9,423 of JALTOP010000520.1, forward strand.
TCTCGGTTGGTCAGCTTCGAATGCCTGTGCAGAATTTCGGGCAGGAGCGGCCAAGCTCGATATCACACCCGCCCATGGTGTCTCACTGGACGGCTCGATCAGTAAAAATGGCCCGGTCACGTCCGTGCACGATCCCCTCCACGCCCGCGCATTGGTGCTGGACAACGATTCCACCCGTATCGCCATTGTCACCTGTGATTTATGTATGGTTGGCCGGGATGTTTTTGACAAAGCCAAACAGTTGATCGAGCAGGAAACCGCTTCGAAAATTCCCGCCACGCATATTCTGCTTGCTGCCACGCACACTCATGCTGCTCCCAGGGCGATTCATATCGGAAAAGAACCGATTGATGATCAATACCATCGCCTGCTGGCTGAAAAAATTGCCTCTGCGGTCATTAAAGCGAATTCGCGACTGGTTCCCGCCCGTATTGGTTACACCTGTTTCAACAAACCCAATCTGATCGCCTGCCGACGTTTCCTGTGCAAACCGGGAAGTGTCAGTCCGAATCCGTTTGGAGAAACGGGGGAACGGGTCAAATCCGTCGCGGGAAAATCGAGTGCCATTATCAAACCGGCCGGCCCCGTTGATCCCCAGTTTTCCGTCCTTTCGGTGCAAACTTCGAAGGGGCAGCCGATCTGTGTGCTGGGGAATTTCAGCGTGCATTATTGTGGTGGTTACCGACGTGGGACGGTCAGTGCCGATTATTTCGGATATTTTTCAGAGGCGATCGAGACAGCGTTGCGTTCAGAACAGATCGATTCCTCGTCGCCCCCTGTCCTCGGCATGATGTCGAACGGTACCAGCGGCAACACCGGGGCCTTCCCGAGATCCGCAGGACAGAAAAAGTTTTCCGCTTTTGAAGGAATGGTTTTTTATGGACGGATGCTCGCCAGTGATGCCGTCAAGGCGATCGGGCAACTTTCGTATCAGCAAAACCCGCCGATCAAAATGATCGAACGTGAACTCTGTTTGAAAGTTCGTCGGCCCGACGCGAAACGCCTTGCCTGGGCAGAACAGATTCTTTCGTCACCCCGATCAAAATGGCCTCATCGTTGGTCGAAAATTTACGCTGAAGAAGCCCGGCATCTTGCCGGGTACCCCGAGACTGTTTCGATCATCCTGCAGGTGATTCGCATCGGGGATATCGCGATTGCGTCCTGCCCCTGCGAAGTCTTTGCAGAAACAGGGCTGGAAATCAAAAAACAGAGCCCATTCAAAAAAACATTTACGATCGAACTGGCCAACGGTTACGGCGGCTATCTGCCTCCCCGCGAGCAACACGAGTTGGGCGGCTATGAAACCTGGCCTGCCCGTTCAAGTTTTCTGGAAGTGGATGCGGCAAGAAAAATCAGAAGCGAACTGGTCAGCATGCTGCACGAACTGGCAAAGTAGAAGCCCGCCGGTTCCCCTCAAATTCCCGGGCCAATAAACAGGGGCATTCTCTTCGAACGCGTCATCACCTGGTAATAGTGGGATGCCGGCTGCATCAGCAGGTAAACGTGGGCATTGCCATGACGGTCACGCAGAAGAATCCCCCGAAATCCGCCCACGACGTGAAACCAGACATGATTGGCCAACCCGAAGTTGGCGGGAACCTCTACCGGTTCGCTGTTTTGCCAGCAGCCGCTTTTCAATTCTTCCTGCATTAAATACGCACCACAGGGCAGGCGGTTGTGGCGATCCTTGTTTCCCCATTCAAAAACTGAAAGTTCGTTATGATACCAGACTGGCAGTAACGCCCGACGGACGCGCCATAAAAAACGAATCTCCTCGGCTGCCTGCCCGCTTCTGCGAACCAGCCAGTGTTGCAAATTCTGTTGAATGATCAGACGTTCGGGAATCTCTGAACGTAACAGCGATACGCCAACCATCAGAAACAGGTCTTTCCATAAATGTCGCAAATTTCATGATCGTGTGCCTGGTCGCTGTAAAGCTCGGGAAGCGTCAATGTTGCTCCCGAGCGCAGCGCGAACCGGCCAATAGCCTGATTGACCTGATGCTTCAGGCGATTCGCACAGCCGGACGGTTGTTCAAACAGAGCAAGCTGTCTTTGCCCGGCGGTTCTTAAATCTTTCGCGACAAGGTGCATGTAAGAAACGGGAGTTCCCGCAGGATCCATCTGCTGAAGTAATTTCCGGGCAGCCAAAGACAACACCTCGAAGGCGTCGGTGTGTCCATGTAAAAGCAACTGTCGACTCCAGCCTGTTCGATCTTTCAACTGCAATTCCAGGCAGAGACATCCACACTGATAACCGTAAGCGAATAATGCTTCGGTCAGTCGTTCGAGATTACGAATCAGCCAGCCGTTCAGAACCTCGGGATCGGTAACGCATCCCCCCAGACTCCCACCACGAGCAACACATTTGTGGGGCGGACGATTCGCCTGGATCGGAATTACCGATTCCCCCTGAAGTTCGTACCAGATCGCCTCTCCTTTAACGGTCAGCAAATCCCGGATTGTTTTCCGATCAGCCGCGGCAAGCTCTGCACAGGTTTTGATGCCGAGAGCTTCCAGCTTCAACGCGCTGCGAAAGCCAATCCCGGTCAATTCGCCGACCGGCTGCTCTCGAAGCAGTTTCGCAATCAACTCCGGCTCCGTTAGAACGTGCCAGCCGTAGGGCTTCGCGGAATCGGAACCGAGCTTCGCCAAAATCCGACTCGTCGAGACACCAATGCTGACGGGCACTCCCACCTGCTCCAGGAACTCTTTCTGCAGGGTCGCGACTGCCTCGGGAAGAGGGCAACCAAACGATTGTTCCAGACAATCCGCCTCGAAAAAAAATTCATCAATCGAATAATATTCCACAGTCGGACTGTATCGCCTGAGCAATTCCAGCATTTTGCGGGAAAGCACTTCGTACCACTGAAAGTCTCTTTTGACATAAACACCTTCAGGGCAATGGGAGACCGCCTCCCAAACCGGCATGGCGGTGGTGACTCCCCTCGCTTTCATTTCATAACTTTTGGCGATCACACAGGCACCCTGATTCCCCAGAATTCCAATTGGAATCCGCTTCAGATGAGGGAAACGGACTCGCTCCGCAGAAGCATAGAAACAATCCGCATCGAGATGGCCAATCAAATTCTTCATCGCACCTTTGCTTTCAATTGCCGCCGAAATGTGTACATAACACCATTAATAAAGAGGTGGTGAATAATTGTCAATAGTAAATTTATGTATCGTTACCTGTTTTCGGGGAAACAGCCACGCTGTCCATCTCAAAGCCTGAAAAAAGGGGGAAGGTCGCATCTTCAGCGTTCAGCGGAGGTCGATTGTTGATTGAGGTGATGCGTGGATACTTGTGGATGCTTAAAGTGAGGGGGGCCGTGGCCATGTTCCCTATTCTAAAACCGGGCAATACGTATAATGTGAACCGGTGCCGTCTGTTACTCTCCGTTGGAGTTTTTGTACGAGAATTGAAGTATCTCCATGGCTATATTCATCAGCATTGTCACCCGGTTATACGGGATCATTGCGGAGTCCGGGCCGTATATCCTTTTCGGATTCCTGATTGCTGGTATTTTGCATGTGACGATTTCGGAGAGTCTGTTTCGCCGTGTTTTTGGGCGTGAAGGGGTGAAGCCATTGTTGCGGGCGATCGGTTTGGGCTCACTGATTCCGATCTGTTCCTGTGGCGTGGTTCCCATCGGTGTCGGGGCTTACAAATCTGGAGCAGGTACCGGAACCGTCCTGGCATTCATGACGGCTGCCCCTGCCCTTTCCCCGGCGTCCGTTTTACTTTCGATCAAACTGCTGGGATGGGAACTGGCGGGCTGGCAGATTGGATGTGTCGCGGTCGGCTCATTTCTTCTGGGTTTGATTGCCAATCGTCTATTTCATTCTTTTCGCCCAACCGGCAATGTTGAGCCGGTCATCGAACAGGAGAACGAACTGGTTTCGCTCGAACTGGCCCCCGCATTGGAATCGACATCGACCATCGAAGTATCGACTATTGAAGCATCGGCTTCGATGGATTGCTGTTCTCGATCTGCGACAACTCTCGTCGCAAGTCCCGAAGTTGCGGCATCAAGTTGTTGCAGCGGGAAAACGGAAGTTTCTGCGGTTTCCAGTTGCTGTTCGGGAGTGGGGAGTGAAAGCGGTCAGCAAACGCCACGGGGTCTGTTCGGTTCGGTTCGGGAAATTATTCGCTGGGTCTTTTTTGAATTCGGCCCTTCTGTCAGTCTGGATATGCTAATCGGTTTGATCTTCGCTGCGACCGTTTTGACGGTTGTCCCCCAGAATGTCATCGTTCTTCTGACAGGAAGCAAAACAATCTGGTCCCTGTTATTGGTGATCCTGGTTGCGCTTCCCGTCTACACATGCAGCATGGCGGCGATTCCCGTCGTTTTCAGTTTCCTGGCAGCCGGGATGAGTCCGGGCGCAGCCATTGCCTTCTTGATCGGAGGCCCGGCGACCAACTTCGGTGAGATGAACGCGATCCGACATCAGATGAGTTGGAAAATCGCGGTCTACTATTTTGCGGCGTTGCTGTTTGTCGCGGTAGCATCCGGAGCGATGGTGGATCATTTTATTCCATCATTCACGATGCAAACAGGAAACGGAACTCAAGGGCACAGCCACGATCATGGCGGTATCACGATTGTGGAAACGCTTGGCAGTTTGCTTCTGTTCTTCATGATGTCGATCGAGGTCAAACGACGAATCGTCCAATTATGGCAACGGTGAGTGATGCCGGCGGTGAGTGATGCCAGCGGTAAGCCGAACACCTTTCCCGTTTCTTTTCATCGCAAATGCCGAAGAATATCAGAACCAAGCCCGACTTACCGTGTCGGAGGAACCAGCGGCGGCACGAAAGAGGCTCCACTGTTCTGATGAATCTTCTTGGGGGGAGCTGGAACTTTTTTGGGAGTTGACTTTGGTGGAGTAGAGTGTCGGGGAGTAGACTTTTGTGTCGAAGAACCGGACTTCTTTCCATCCTTGGGAGAAGGAAGATTTATTTTCTGTTCGGCTTTCGTTTCTTCCTTCTGATTCCACACCGCGGGTAGATCCGATTCGTAAATGTCCCCTTCGTACATGTAACCCGGTTCATCTTCGGAACCGCAAGCGGTGCAATGAGGGAACTGATATCTCCCCGAATCTGTGCAGGTAGACGGAACGGCACAACTCGCAGGGGCCGTGCAGTCGGGAATATCAAGACAAACCTCGGGAATGGCGCAGGTTGGAGTGGGAACGCAAACTTCCGGAACACCACAAGATTCAGGAGCAGCGCAGGAAACCGGGGAAGCGCAACTCGGTGTTTCGTGGACAACGGGCGCTGCGCATGTTGCAGGGGCAACGCATGAGGGTTCGGCAGAACAGCACTCGTCGATACAGTCGCGAAGATGAGGTTTGTTGTGATGATGTCCGCGCGTGGACGAAAAGTAGGATGAAGCATCTATGACTCGACGGGATTGAAACGGTTTTCGACTACGAAAACGATAAAACGGCCCATGAGCCGGAAAACAGTTTCTCACCTTCTCGAACAGGCTCTCCTGTGGCTGTCCGCACCCGCAACAGATAGAATCGCAACAGGGGTCAACCGGTTGAAACGATGGAGCGACAGAACAGGGGTCGCAACAAGGGGCTGGGCACATCGTGCAGCATCCGCAAAGCCAAAACAGACTCAATGAAACAAGAACCCGACTTTTTATCGCCGAGGCAAAGAAGAATGTTGGAACCATCTTCATGGGAAAGGGGCATCCTGGGAGGAGGGATTATTGGAGAGGAGTTTTCGAGAGGCTCAATACCCACTCGGGCTGAAAAAAGGAAGGCAGCCCGGGTAATCGGGAGGCGAGAAGACCGAACAGTCTCACCTCCTGTATCGTCTGGCAAGAGTGGCAAACTTGAGAAATTTTTCCGATTATTTCGGTCATACCGATTTTTGTGGTTATGAGGATTCTCCTGAAAGCGAGTGAAGCAAGAATTGCCGATTGAGGGCCGACAGACTCCACAATCCCAACTTGTTCAGTCGATAAATGGAATGACCGCTCGGATGGGACGGTGACGAATCTTCAACCTTAATTCGAAAGTTTGACGCCGGTTGTAACATGGAAGATGATGGCCCACCAGGTGTCCCGGAATGGGTTGTGACTTACGGCGATATGATGTCGCTGCTGCTGACATTTTTCATCATGCTTGTTTCGTTAAGCGAAGTGAAAGCGGATGAAAAATATCGAGCCATGATGGAGTCGATCCGCGCCTACCTGGGTTATCAGGGGGGGCCGCTTTCTCCTCCCGGGCGGAACTTTCCGATGAATGCGGTCGCGAAATCGCTGGAGGAGATGAAGCTCGGCTCTGTTTTGAACGAGAAGGGAAAGGGTGGTGTGAAGCAGAAAGCACCGCCGGCAGACGATCTTCGGGTGACGCGGTTACGTGAGGGAAAGAGTCAAATCTCGGGAGAACCGATCTATTTTTCAAACGGAGAGACGGACCTGAGCCCCGAGGCGATCGAATCGATCAAAAAGACGGCGAAAATAGTTGCGGGAAAACCGCACAAGCTGGAAATCAGATCGTTCACAGACCCTTATGTCGAAGGGATTCCACAAACGCACGCCAAACGCATGGAGCTGGCTTACGAACGCGCCAAGAAAGTGATGCAAGTGTTGCTTGATGAACACGTTTTGCGCAACCGGATGCGCATCGCGATCTATTTCAGCAATCCCCAGGAGGAAAAGGGCCACATGAACGCCAAGGGGAAAGACCGCGTGGAAATAACGACCCTCGATGAATATGCATCGACCTTCATGGGGAAAGAAGACGACTACCACTGAACCGACGGGTAAACAGAGACCAGCGGCACGTCCGTTCTTTGTTCTTTTCAACAGCGAGCTTCAGCCTGTTTTGCCCTCGTTCAAGTTTGCTCAGGTTGGAACAGGAAGATTCAGCGAAAAACTCAGCGTTCCCGGGCAATGTTAATCTCTCAGGCGGCTGCAGAAAGAGACGAGTCGGAGAACGCCTGATCCAGTTCCTCAAGCAACTCCAACACCCTTACCGAAACTTCTTCTACCTTCATAATTTCATGGACAGCTGCTTCAAATTGGCCAGAATTGTAGAGCCTGACCGCATTGATGCCATGTTCGTGAACAAGTTGGTGTGGCTCAACCAACGCGGCAAAGGCGGGATGTCGGCCGATTTGTGTATCGATTTGGCTATCGTACCATTTTCCGAGTCGGCAGTTGTGGTGATCCGCCAATTCGTCCGGCTTGAGAGCCTGTCTTCCTACCAGCATTTCTGCCAGACGTTTTTTCCAAATGACATGATCAGCCTTGGCCAGTTTAATCACCTTGCCAGGCAGATCCATCTGACTGAATTGGGCAAGAGCATCATTGATGTGCTTTTCGAAATTGGCGACAGAATCGAGCGAGTTTTCGAGAATTTCCGAGTTCCTGGCGATGGTTGTCGAAACTTCGTGGATACCGGATGAGACTTCCGTTGCAGCCTGATTATGTTCCTGCAGGTTTTCAGAAATGATGAAGATATCCTCAAGAACCTGCGAGATGGAATCTTCCAGTTTGCTCATATTGCCGGTCACTGAATCAATCGCTTCACGCCCATTGACAACCGATGTTGATGTTTGCGAAAAGGAATCCTGGATCAGGGCCATTTCCTGCCGCCAATCTTTGACGACCGCTTCAATCGACTTGGTTGTTTCAGTGGACTTGTGTGCCAAAGACTTGATTTCACTGGCCACAACGGTAAATCCCTTCCCGGCATCTCCCGCTCGTGAGGCCTCAATGGTCGCATTGAGCGCCAAGAGATTCGTCTGGGAAGCAATGCTTTCGATCATGTTCGCCATGTTGACAATCTCCAGAGAAAACGTCTCCAGCTTCTTCATCCGTTCGCTGAGTGAATCAAATGAATCGCTGATCTCCTGAATTCGCTGGCTTGCCTGCTCTGTTGCATTCGTTCCTTCGTGCAGGTCACTTTGAGACTGTTTCGACTTTTCTGCAATCTGTTCTGCCCGCTGTCCAATTCCATGAGCGGTCGTGCACATCTGCTCGGATGCTGCGGCGATAAGTTGCCCTTTTCGCTCGAGTTCCTTGGAGTCTTTCAGCATATTGACATACTTCACGACCGATTCAGCCGTGTTGATCGCCATCATAATGATGCGATCCAGATCGACCAGATATTTGCTTTGCAGTAACAGGCCGAATTGTCGAACTTCCTGTTCGTGGACTGTCGCATCAGATGAGCAAGTGTTGAATTTTCCTTCCGCATACGCTGTCAGGATATCCTGAAGCCTGGCGTCACAACTGGTTTCGTTTGGTTTGGCGGAATCTGGCATCTGTTCTCTCGCATTGAAGTCGGAAAGTGACCGAAGACCATCTGGAAAGCCGTCTTATATGGGAAAATCCAGGTTTATGAAAAGAGCAATTTTCAGCTTGTATTTCCTCCATTCATTGCTGCCACCGCCGTGTCAAAACAGGAAATCTGCAGCAAGCAGTGGGACACAGGCAGGCGAAAATTTCGCCTGGCGGTCGTTTTCGGACAGGAGGAGTTGCTTCGTGGGGGCGCTTCGGGTCGCTTCAATGCGCTGCTATTTGGTTTTTCAATTTTTCTGCCGACTGTTTCTTTTTGAGAAAATGAGGAGCAGGAATCGGTTCGGCATCGTGGAAGATCGGCATCGCCTGTGTCACTTTGCAATCGGCCTCAGCAAGGTTGATGATGCTTGAATCGTCCTGTTCGATTTCGTTTCCCTGATTATCCTGGACAAGTTGGACAATCGGTTCTGCAAACAGGTCGCCGTTGGCTCGAATCACTTTCGCCATGCTGCCGCTGGATAGCATGACCAGGCTTCCCACTGGAAACAGCGACTGGGCCCGCAACAATGCGCGCAGGACAACCGGATCCAGTATCCCGTTTTTCGTGTAACGAAACAGTTGAATGGTCGCCTCGTACGGGGAAAGAGCTTTCCGATACGCCGTTTGCGTTGTCAATTCGACATAGCAGTGGGCAACATGCAGGATTCTGGCAAACAGGTGGATATTGCTCCCCACCCGTCCGCGTGGATATCCTTTTCCATTCATCTGTTCGTGAACCTGGTACGAAACAAGCGGGACAAGCGTTGGTAGCCCCGTCATTTTTTCAAGCAAACTGACCGAATGGATGACATGCTTTTGCAATTCGAGGCGTTCCAACTCTCCGAGTGGTTTGACGGGATTGCGAATATGGTCCGGGATCTTCAGCATGCCCCAGTCGTGAAGCAGGCCGGTGACTCCCACCCGGCAGACGTTTTCATCGTTCAGTCCCATTTCGACGGCAATGCTCATTCCCAAAATCGCCATGCGCTGACAATGTTTCGCCAGCGCATCATCAATCTGCAGATTCAGTGAGAGCGCGTTCATGCAGTCGAAATCTTCACACAACCCCTGCAGAAAGCTGAACGTTGCTTCGCGGAAGATTTCTCCATCCGGTTTTTCGGCATCATCCGCCAAATTCATCAATTGCGATAACAGTTCGCCCTGTTGCTGATTCTTTTCGCTCAATTCCGCCTGCTTGTCGGGGGAATATCCATCATTGCCATGATCGACAATGGCCTCCTGAACGGCTTCCCCCTGATTGGAAACGAATTGCAGTCCGTTTTCGACTGCATCGCGAAACTGTTCGGTGATGCCCTGCGTATGATGCTGTTTTCGGCTGGATTTTTGCAACTTCCCGATCGCTCGTGTGGTCGTCATGATCTCGGCGTCATCGTTGTGCAACCGGACTTTCGTCACTTTTCTTTCACGAAGGATGCGACGGAAATTGGGAGTGATGATTGAACCCTTCGCCAGAAGCAGAATTCCCGATCGATCGTAAACGGGGAACTTAATCGGTCTGCCCAGGATGAGCGATTCGATATCGACCAGAACAAAATTGTCTTCCCGAGAAGCTGAATTGACAGAAGCGACCTTGTTAGAAGCGGGGCTGCCAGAAACCGGATTATTGGAACCCGAGTTGATGGAAACCGGGTTGGCAGAAGCGAGGGGCATCGAACCATCCTGGTCATTTTTCGACGGATTATGAACCTGTTCAATCATCGTGCGGTTACCTGTTGAGAGAGGGGGAATCTCGAAACTCCCTTAATTCTATGTTGCAAAAAGTCAACAGGCGGCCGGCCGATGCGGAACAACGCCGCAAAAAGGGTGATTTAATCGATATAACCGGATAATCGAACGATTCGGGCGATTGGCACCGCAGAGCCCATTCCTACAGCCATAGACGGATGCGCACGAAGTCAATGGCATCGCCGAACAGGACATAGCCGAGCCGTTTTTTTCCGCAGTTTATTTTTGCTTTCACTTCTGCGCCGATACGCAGTTCGGAGAGCTGATCTTCGTCGATTTCAGCCAGTACACGCACCACATTCCCAAGTTCCTGGTCAAGGGAAGTGCGAGTCGCGATCGAACTCAATTGGGCCGAGTAGGTCGTTTCCGGATCGGTTGCCAAAACGTATTCCACTTCTACCTTTTTCGGCTTGATTCTCTCCTGTTCTTCCAGCAGCAGGCCCAGTCTTTTTTCCTTGACGTTGAGTTCGAGGTGCCATTCGTTTTTCGGATCCATCACCTCCATGAGAACCTCACCGCGCTTGACCGGACGGTTCTTCAAAAGTTGTTCGATCTGGAAGGTCGCTACGACACCGTCGATGGGGGCGTGTACTTTCAGTTTTTCGACACGCTCTGCCAGTATTTCTTTCTGTTCTTCCAGCGAGGAGATTTCTATCTTCGTTTCTGCAATCTTTCCCTGCAGGCGAACCGCTTCTTCGATACGGTTCTGTTGGGAAGCGACTTCCATTTCGGCCTGTTGGGCTTTGACCAGCAACTTCTTTTCGTCGATCTCGCTCTGGATCCTCAGGTATTCGGTTTGCAACTGCGGATTTTTCAATTGAACCAGCAGTTGTCCCGCTTTTACTTCCTGGCCGCCAGTAACGAAAATCTGTTGGACTTCCGCATCCTGCATCGCGAAGACATCGCGTTGCACAACGGGCATGAGTCGTCCATCGCCATTGGCCCGGTAATCAACCTTGATGAATATCAAGGAGAGGATCGCAGCGAGAATCACTCCGGCAACAGCCAGGGTTTTCGCGAGAAGTTTGCCTCGCAGGGCACGGAACATTTTTCCGATTCCCCGCCACAGGGGAAGCAGAAAGATTTTTTCATGCTCTTCCGCGTTCCACATCGCCGTTGCAACATGATCTGAAATCAGTTCACAGGCCGCACGGCGTTCGGGATCCCACTGTTTGGAAGAAAGAAGTTCAACCACCATTGCGCCCACCAGATGATCCGGGGCCGGTTTTTCATGCGGTTTATCTTCTGCCTTGTGTTCCCGATTTTTGTAAAGCAGTGGATAGATCGCCAGCATCCGTGTGTTGGATTCTTCAAGATAGTCGGCCAGCTGTTTTTCTACCTGAGGGGCCAATTCATCCAGGTTGCCTTCGTAAATGAATGGTTTGCCGGTTGTGTAGACGGTCTGGATGAGTTTGTTGAGCTTGCGCATCAGATTGGATTTGCGGTTGACCTTGTCCTGTCCACTGACAGCCAGGATGCGTGTTTTGTGTCCCCATTTCTGGGCAATTGTTGCGCGATCAACGGAAAGGATTTCGCGTCCGTCGTTGGCGGCACAGGCGGCGACCTGTACGGTTTCCAGCCCGTTATGCAAATCGAGCAGGAAACGGTCCATCGATTCCCAGAACTCTTTTGTATCAACCGCTATCGGTGGGGCCATTCGTCCGGAAATGTGCAACGAGGCAAGACCGGCCAGATGCTCACTAAACTGTAGCAGCCCCTGTTGGGCTTCCTGGCTGATCTGCTCCGGGAAGAAGAGTTGCAACACAGCCACACAGGACTTGTTTTCGAAGATTGGCGAGAAAACAAGCAGATGGCTGGTGGCTCGTGCTTCCGCGTTTTTGCTGTCAGGGCCCACGACAACAGACTGTGAATTCTGCACAATTTCGCCGAGCAGTTTCAGATTTTTCTGCGTTCGTTGCTGATCCGCAATCGTGCCGGTTGATTGCAGATTCACTTCCGAGTGCAATTCGACCTGTCCATCTGCAACGCCCCAGATGGCTCCAGCCGGGGCCTGCGAACCCTGTACAACCAGTCCCAGGAACTGCTGGAAGAATTTCTGACGGGGCATCTTCTGCTTCGCCAAATGTTCAACAGCCTGAATGCATTCCGAAATTTTTTGCGATGGTGATTGACTCATTTCTCAATTCGTTTCCCATTGATCAGGACTCGCCTGACGAAATTGTTGATTCCATAATTTTCCGGATACCCGGTGAATGAATTGAAATCAGACAGAACCCGCGTGCTGCCTCGATGGTTTACAGGCGGAAATGGAACGTCTGCCTGATATATCTCCAGAACCAGCCGCCCAGCGAACGTCTATCGACAATGAACCGTGCCCGTCCGCGCAACCCGGTTCGCATCAGATCGGTATCTTCAGTCAATTTTACCGTTGCCTGATACGCCAGGTCTGCCAGTTTTTCCCGGCCTTGCTGATCTGTCACGGTTGAGAGGTCCCCCCCGCTTTTATTGGAAAGCTGCCGGGGGGCATAATCGGTCTGGCGTTCGGCGATTTTTGTGATCACGGCTTCGAATTTCCGATCCGGCAGGTGATAACAGCGCAGCAGCACCGGCGTTCCCACCTGCAATTCGTTACGGTCGTCCTGTGAAATCAGCAGGACAGCCTGAACATGTTCATCGGGGGCGATGCTCAACAGATGCGTCGAAGGTTCGATGAACGCATGCTTGTTCCGCTGCTCGAAGATGGTGCCATACCAGGTATTCAGGCGTGGGTTCTGCGTGACGGAAACAGTCGGTTCCTGCACGGCTTCCGCCTCGACAATTCGCCCGCTCACCGGAGCTTTGATAATCAGATGCTCCAACTGTTCGTCGATCAAACGCATCTGTCCCTGAATCGTTTCAACCCGCTGATTGGCGATCGTGATTTCATCTGGGTTGTTCAACGCCAGCGAAGTCTTCTGTTGCACCTGAGCGAGTTTCAACTGTTCGGTCAATCGCAATTTTTCGTCTTCCAGTTCTTCATTGCGCAGCACGACCAGAACATCTCCCTGGGCGACCCGGTCTCCCGGCTGGCAGGCGACTTTTTCGAGATGACCGGAGGTGATGGAATAGACGTGCTGTACGTTGTGCGGCTCGATCAGAAAGCTGGAATGAATCCACCACGGGACGGGAATGGCGAGAACGGCCGCGAACAGGCCCACTGCAACAACGGCTGTCATTGTTGTTTTGAATTTACTCATCGGTTCGTTCCTGGGCATTGAAAAAATCTGATAGAGCGAGCGTCCCAATCCGTAGATCATGGTTCCAAGCGAGGCTGCTGTCAAAGTCACCGCCAGGGATTGCAGGCCGTAAGGCTTCATCCATTGATAGAGGAAAAAGGCGATGCTGAAAACCAGAACCCATTTATAAATCCATGAAGCGATGGCGTACACGATAAACCAGAATTTGTTCCGATCCGGGGCAAAGGGATCATCCGGAATATGAATGCCGAAACAGGTCCAGGCGAACGCCTTCATCAGTGCCTTGTCCGCTTTCTGTTTCAGATTGGGGATTTCCAGATAATCGCTGAGCATGTAATAGCCATCGAAACGGATCAGCGGATTCAGGTTGAAGATGACCGTTGAAATCGTTGTCACAAAAAAAAGATTCAGGCAGAGATGATTGAACAAGCCCGGATTGGAAAACCACCAGGCGAATACCGCGAGAGAGGAAAGTAGCACCTCAATATACGCCCCGGCTCCTCCAATGATGATTCGGTGCCATTTGTTTTTCATCATCCAGGCATCGGAAACATCGCAGTACAATGTCGGACTGAAAACGAGCAGCATCATTCCGATTTTGTGACATTCCCCCCCGAAGTGTTTACAGGTCAATCCGTGACCGAATTCGTGAATCACCTTGGCCATCGCGATCACAATCCACATATACATCAAGTTGGGCCAGCCGAAAAACTGCTGGAATTCCGGCAGTCTGCTCCGGAATTCATCAAACTGGATCGAGATCAACAATAACGCGGCAATCGAAATGAGAACCGTCATCGCGACCGCCCAGCGGGTAAACATCCAGCGGAAGAAGGGATAGATCGCATCGAGAATCTGTTCGGGATCGAAGCCGGGCAGCTTGAGAAACAGGAAGTTTTTCAGAACCTGTATCACTTCCCTGTTGCGGTTCTTCTTTTGAAGATCCAGCAACGGACGGCCCTGCCCCTGCCGTTTCGTATAGAGCAGATTTTTTTCGTGCAAATCCGCCAACAGTCGCTGCACGTCGGAAATTTTTACCGGGATGGACGGATTTTCAATCTGCAACCGCTCGTGTATCCGATCCAGCGTACCCGGTTCTTTCAGACATTCCAGAACACAGAACTGTTCCTTCGTCAGACGATAATAACGCAGCGCTACCGGGTCTTTGACAATCCAGTAGCCGGTGCCCAAGTAACCGATCCGTTTGATGGACAGATCGGGGCGGGTGCGCAAAGGGAGTTCGCGTTCGCCCACCGCTCGGAAATCTGCCTGAATAACCGCCATGTCGCCCTATCCCAAACACCTCTATCGGGCCGTTTTCGAAGCCCCGGGCTGTCCCGTTTCTCTCAACCGATTCGGGAAACAGGTCTAACCGATCCCAACGGGTATCATAACGAAACCACAGGCCACATTCTTACAATTGTTGGCAGCAGAGATCGAGAAAACCGGAACTTGAACACCGAATGCAGGCAATCGGAATAACCTGAAAAAAGAGGGCCGCGAATTTCCGGATTGTATCGATTGTGCGCGTTTCCATGATATGATTTTCAGTGTCCGCCACGTTGAAGAAGCAGGCAGCGGTATTCACCATTCAAATCCTTGATGCCCTCATGCAACGACCACTTTCCGGAATTTTTTGCCAACTCCAGACAGGGAGAGATTTGAGCCGGGTCCATTTCCAGCAGACACCAACCTCCCGGCTTGATGTAACGGGGGCCCTGTTCCAGAATAACGCGGATGAGATCAAGCCCATCTTTTCCCCCGTCCAGGGCAGCATGCGGCTCGTAATTGCGTACGTCAGTATCAAGTTCCGGAATTTCGTTCGTACAGAGATAGGGAGGATTGCTGATGAGCAGATCGTACTTCTGTGAATCAGTGGAAGGAGGATCGCCAAGCGGTTCGAACAGGTCGCCCTGCAGCACCTTGACGGAATGAGCTACATCATGCCTGCGGACATTTTCCATCGCTGTCTGATAGGCGGTTGAATGCAACTCAACAGTTGTGATCTCCGCGTCGTGGCGTTGAACCGCCAGCGAGATCGAAATACAACCGCTGCCTGCGCATAGTTCCAGAATGCGAGGCGAACGGATCGGCTTCAGTTTTTCAAGCGCTTCCAGAACGAGGGTTTCGGTTTCAGGGCGTGGAATGAAGACACCCGGTTCCAGGTGGAAATCGAGACTGAAAAATTCCCGATGACCAACCAGATAGGCAACCGGCTCTCCGTTGGCTCGGCGTTGAACCAACATTCGCATGGTCGAACGAACCGGCTCATCGACGGGAGCATTGTAATCGGTGTAAAGTTCGATCCGTTGACAGCCTCTTGCGTGAGCCAGTAGAACTTCACTCTCCAGGCGGGGAGACTCGCAATTCCGTTGCTGGAGATACCCGGTCGTCCAGTTCAGGATTTTCTGAACAGTCCAGACCTGCTCTGCCTTTTCTGCTTCCTGATTTCCTGAAGGAGTTTTTTCCATATCTGTTTCATCAGCCGGGCGGTCTGTTTTGGCTCGGTATTCAATGCCCCGGCATTCAATCGATCCGTTTCAGTCGTTCCTGCCGGTCGAATTCGAGCAACGCACTGATCAATTCCGTCAGATTTCCCTGCATGATCTGGTCGAGCTTATGTAGAGTCAGACCGATACGATGATCGGTCACACGCCCCTGCGGGAAATTGTAGGTACGAATGCGTGAACTGCGGTCTCCGGTACCGATCAGTGTTCGCCGGTGTTCTGCCCGTTCGTTCGCCTGTTTCTGCTGCTGGGCTTCAAGAATGCGGCTGCGCAGAACCCGCATGGCTCGCGCCTTGTTTTTGTGCTGGCTCTTTTCATCCTGACAGGTAACGACCGTGTTGGTAGGCAGGTGCGTGATCCGGATAGCCGATTCGGTTTTATTGACCTTCTGTCCTCCCGGGCCGGAAGCGCGGTAGGTATCGATCTGCAAATCTTCGTCGCGGATTTCGATTTCCACTTCATCAGCTTCAGGAAGCACGGCGACAGTTGCCGCACTGGTATGAATGCGGCCCTGTGTTTCGGTTTCGGGCACACGTTGAACGCGGTGTCCTCCACTTTCGAATTGCAGTTCGTGGAAGGCCCCTTCGCCGGAGACGGAGAAAATGACTTCCTTGATTCCACCCATTTCTGTCGGCTGGTAATCGAGAACCTCCTTTTTCCACTTCCGAATGTCGATGTAGCGGGAATACATCTCGTAAAGATCAAGAGCGAACAGCGCTGCTTCATCACCGCCGGTTCCTGCGCGAATTTCCATAATCAAACCGCCACGGGTGATGGAATCGCCGGAGGTCGCCAGGTCCTCCAACTCGACGCTCATTTCTTCCATCCGGGCCTTGAGGCTATTGAGTTCCTGCTGGGTGTACTCTCTTTCTTCTTCGCTCAACTTCTCCTCGAGCATCAGCTCGGCAGCTTCGATATCCTCAACCAGTGCATGATATTCCGCTACGGAGGCCGCAATTTTTTTTAGCCCACCGTACTCTTTCTGGAGTGTCAGCATCAATTTCTGATTGGCGAGCACTTCCGGATCGGCCAACTGCTTTTCCAGCTCGAGGAATCTTTGATACTTCGTTTCCAGACTGGGAAACATGACAGCACCTTACGAAAAGGATAAAACAAGAAGCAAAAAAAATCCCCAAGTCTCCACAATCAGTGAATACTCAGGGTGTAACCTGCAACCGGGTGAATGCCTTGGCCCGCGCAACCCCACCACAGGGGGTTACTCTTTTTCTTCGGCCGCCTTTTTCTTCCCTTTGCCCCAGTTGTATTTCTTCTGGAACTTTTCCACACGTCCTGCGGTGTCGACGTACTTCATCTGGCCGGTATAAAACGGGTGGGAATAGGAGCTGATATCAACCTTGACCAACGGGTACTCGTTCCCGTCTTCCCAAACGATTGTTTCTTTGGAATTCATCGTGGAATTGGTAAGGAACTTCACATCCGCCCCGGCATCCATAAAAACAACGGGGTGATAATCGGGATGGATATCTTTTTTCATGGCCTCGAAACCTGTACCTTTAACGCCTGAAATCAACATGTTTCACTGAATGCACAAACAGTACTGTCATGGTGTTGTGCGAGAAGAATGGGGCAGTCTAATCAAGCAGGACGCCGTTGGCAAGTCTTTTCACGTTTTCAGGGAATTTGCCTCAAGGATTTTGGCAGAATCTTCCTGCGCCTGATCCTTTCATCTGATCCTCTTGCGTCTGATCCTTACATCTGGTCGAGTAACGCTTGATCAGGCTACAGTTTGATCGGGTTGTGGTTGATCGAAAAATCAGTGTGAACGTGTCAGGCTGTTTCTCGCTTTCAGGGCCATTTCGACCGCCTGTTTCGATGTTTGCGCAATCGCTGTCAGATGTCCCATTTTCCGACCGGGACGCGGTTCCTGTTTACCGTACAGATGCAAACGGACACCGGGGAACTTCAGGGCATTTTCCCAGTGTGGAGTGCCGTTTTGCCAAAGGTCTCCCAGAAGATTGACCATTGCGGCTGGCTGGAACGGTGTCATCTCTCCCAGCGGCAAGTTGCAGATCGCCCGCACCTGCTGCTCAAATTGACTGCAGGGAGAGGCATCGATCGTCAAATGCCCGGAATTATGAGGACGTGGGGCGACTTCGTTGATCAGCAGTTCGTCCTCTTTCGTGACGAACAGTTCGACGCACATCACGCCGACGGCATCAAGAGCTTCCAAAGCGCCTCGCGTGATTTCAAACGCCCTGTTTTCCAACGATTGCATATGCGGTTCGGGACAAACGGAAAGATCGAGAATGTGATTTCGATGTTCATTACGAATCGGCCCGCAACAGACGATCTCTCCCTGAAGATTTCGGGCGGCGATAACAGAGGCTTCGGAGACAAACGGAATTTTCTTTTCATAAATCGACTCGACATTGCCCAACTCGTCCCAGTAGAAAATCGCCTGATCGAGAGACTCGATTGAGCGCTGACCTTTGCCGTCGTATCCCCAACGGGCTGTCTTCAAGACCGCGGAACTGCCCAACTCTTCCACGGCCAACGTCAAATCTCCAATACTGTTGACGGAACGAAAAGGCGTTACCGGCAGCCCTGCCTGTTGCAATGTCTGTTTTTCCCGGATCCGGTTTTGGGTCGTATGCAACACCGCCCCGGCAGGACGAACCGGGACAAGTTGTTCAATTGCACAGACAGCTCGGGAGGAAATGTTTTCGAATTCGAACGTGACCACATCGACCGTTTGGGCGAATTCCCTGATGCGATCCAGATCATCATACGCCCCGGTGAATTCACGGTCGGCAATGTGTCCCGTCGGAGAATCGACTTCCGTCGAATAGGTGTGAACACGGTAGCCCATTTCACGGGCCGCGATGGCAAACATTCGACCAAGCTGACCACTCCCCAAAACACCAAGGGTACGACCGGGTAAAATAATTGAACTCATTCTGGCAATTCACGTTTCTTGATGAGGGCGTGATGATAAATGACTAAATGGAATCATCTCACAGACTTTTTCGGTCATTACTGCCCCTGATTTTGGGCGGGGGCATTATCCAATCGGGAACTGGCGATGACGGTTTCGGTTTGATGTTGCTGATACTCTTCCAGCTTCTTTCGCAATTCCGGCCGCGTTGTTGACAGAATTCGACAGGCGAGCAGAGCCGCGTTCCTGGCACCGGAATTTCCGATCGCCAATGTTCCAACCGGAACACCGCCGGGCATTTGCACAATTGACAGCAGCGAATCGAGCCCTGAAAGAGCCTTGCTTTGCACGGGCACTCCAAGCACAGGCAGCGTTGTTTGTGAAGCGACCATGCCGGGCAGATGAGCCGCCCCGCCCGCCCCTGCGATAATCACTTCCAGACCGCGCCCGGCTGCACTCTTGGCGTAGTCGAACATGAGATCAGGTGTCCGATGGGCCGAAACAACCTGGCATTCATGCGGAATGTTGAATTCACTCAAAATAGCCGAGGCGTGCTGCATCGTTGGCCAGTCAGAGGTACTGCCCATAATTATACCAACCAGCAAGTTGTCAGATTCAGTTTCGGACATCTCAAACCTTGTTTCTGTTCGAACAAAAGCATCTTACATTATTTCGTGTGCTGCAAGCAGCAATTGATGTATCACTTTTTCGGACGCTTCGCTTTGGGCGTTTCGTCACTGTTTGTCCTCGTCACCGTTTGACACTGAAAAGGGCTGAATGACATTCTACATCAACCTGCATCTATTTGTCAGCTTGACTGCAGGCCGCCATGTTACCCACTGGAAAAGAGATTGAGAAGTCGTTTGAGAGTGGATTGGGGATCAAGTAGAATATAGGTGTAACGAAAACGATCCAGCCCCCGTTTGATGGTGAACCATGATTACAACCCAGCCAAGTGAATCCTGCCCGTTTCAGAAAACCCCGGTTGGCCAGAGCTACGATGTCATTGTCCTTGGCGCAGGGCCTGCTGGAACGACATGTGCTGCCATCCTGGCGGATGCCGGTAAATCGGTGTTGGTTCTCGAACGCGAATTGATGCCCCGCTTCCATGTAGGCGAGTCGTTGCTTCCCAAAACGTACCCGACACTAAAACGCCTTGGTGTACTCGAAAAAATGAAGCAGTCGGCTTTCCCGAAAAAGTACAGTGTGCAATTTGTCACCGAAATGGGGAAACTGACCCAGCCGTTCTATTTCGATGAGTACATTCCGCACGAATCTTCGCAGACCTGGCAGGTGGAACGGGCCGATTTCGACTTGATGCTCGCTGAAAACGCCCGTCAAAAGGGAGCTGTTGTTCGCACCGGGGCTCATGTTGTCGACGTCCTTTTTGAGGGCGACCGGGCCGTTGGCGTCAAAGTGAAACTGAAGAACGGATCGACAGGCGACG
Source organism: Planctomycetaceae bacterium (assembly GCA_027000105.1). GTDB lineage: Bacteria > Planctomycetota > Planctomycetia > Planctomycetales > Planctomycetaceae > Rubinisphaera. Next base: position 29,521 of record JALTOP010000520.1, read on the forward strand.
ATGACGCACAAGAAGACAACATGCAAGAAATTGCCTGCAAAGTGCTGGTCGATGCAACCGGACAGAGTGCGTTTCTGGCCAATCGTCTGGGAATGAAACAGGCTGATCCGCTGCTCCAGAAAGGGACGATTTGGTCCTACTTTCAGGGAGCGATTCGCGATGAAGGGAAGGATGAGGGAGCCACCATCATCATGCAGACCGCCGGGAAGAAATCGTGGTTCTGGTACATTCCGCTTTCCGACGATATCGTCAGTGTCGGATGCACCGGTAGCATGAAGTACATGTTCCCCGGTGATGGTTCTACACCGGAGCAAATCTTCGAACGCGAACTGGCCAAATGCCCGGAGATGGTGCGTCGAATTGAAAACGCGAAGCGGATTATCGAATACAAGGTAACAAAAGATTTCACATATCGGGCGAAACAGACAGCAGGCCCCGGCTGGGTGCTGATTGGCGATGCGTTCGGCTTCATCGACCCGGTTTATTCTTCAGGAATTCTGCTCGCGTTCGCTTCCGGAGAATTTGCAGCCGATGCGATTATTGAAGGATTCGGGAAAAACGACTTTTCTGCAAAACAGCTTGGAAACTGGAACGAACGGTTTGTTGCCGGACTGGCCCATTTCAAAAGATTGATCTACGGTTTCTACGCTCCCGATTTCAGCTTCGGCGCGTTCTTCAAGAAATACCCCGAATGCAGAAACCAGATGACCGATATCCTCATGGGAGATGTCTTCAAACCTGAACTGGAAACCCTGTTTGAAAAAATGGGGCCTGTCGTTCCGCCCAGCGATCTCTGAAACGTCTCCGTCTCCAGTCAGTTGACTGCTTTCTTTGCTGCTTTACTGATTACCGCGAACCGGAACGAACGGGCATTTTGGTTTCGTTGGAAAAGTTTTCACTCTGTTAGCTGGCCCACAGTCTGCCCATCCGGCCTTGCGTTATCATTCGGTCTGGTTCGAGGGGATCGCCTTTGTTGCAAGGCTCCCATTGTCGAGTACCGCAGGGTGCGTTGCAACGCGCCATGCAACTACGCATCAGGGCAACAACGCCTGCGCACAGAGTATAACCGGAATTGAGAGGATAGAGCAGATGAAACAGGTTCAGTGGATAATCGGAATGGTAATCTTGATCGCAGTATCTTTGCTTCTGCTTCAAAACCGGCCGGCATCAACCGTACGGGCGCAAAGTGGAACGCGATCCTATCAGCAGGGGAGCGGTTCTCGTTATGGCGGAAGTTATCAGCAGGGATCTTCCTCCCGTCGACAGGGCATGAGACAACAGGGAACGAACCGTGCAGCTTCAAGTACCTTTGAAAGCAAGTTCTGGAATTGGCTTCAACAGGTTCAGTACCACAACTGGGCACCAGGACCGGGAAAACCGACGAAGGCTTATCCGGGGCAAAGTCCGCACGGGAAATTTCTTAAGACCTATCTCAACCGCATCGCGGCAGGGAATCCCAAAACGCTTCCGGATGGCTCGATTATCATCAAGGAAAATTTTGGCCCGGATGGCAAAACGCTCATGGCGATTACCGTGATGTACAAAGCCAGTGGGTTCAATCCGGAAGCAGGGGACTGGTACTGGGTGAAGTACACTCCCGATGGTCGTGTTGCCCGCACACCACCAGAAAAAGGGAGCATGCCCATTTCGGGAAAATTCGCCAGTTGTATCGATTGCCATTCCGGAGCTGAAGGGAATGACTTTTCCTTCATCAATGACTGATCGACGACTGATCGACGACTGCACGACGACCTGATCGCTCTGCACGCGATTGGCGCGGGAATGTTTCGCTGGTTCGATCACAGACCGATCATGCAACCCGTTCAATGGCGAGTCGATAATTCGATGCGGAATTCCGAACAATAATTGCAGACAGTGCAGTCTTCCAATTTGGCGCCAACGGAGTCTGTCCTTCCCCGTTGAGCTGCCCGAATCCAGGTGATTTGGGCGGCTTTTTTGTTGGCAAATCGGTAATGATTCCTGCTGGACTTGTCAGGCGGAGGAAAAAACGACACAATACGCCCATCAAAAAATCCTGTCGCAACACGAAACAGGCGAATATTCTGTTTCGTTTTTTCGTGTCATGCAAGGTTATCCATATATCTGAGGTCTGAAGATGAAGATTATTTCTCGCGGTGTGGGTGAGCAGATTGTTGTCGATGAACATATCACTGTTACGGTAAAAAAAATCGAGAAAGAAAACCTGGTTCTTTCCATCGCTTCTCCGCAACTTCTGCCCTCTTACCGGGAAGTGACGATCTCGTTAGATGGAGATCAGGACGAGACACTTCCCTCCTTACTCACCATGACCCGTTGAAGAAGTCATGTCGATGAAATCGAAAGCCAGGCCGTCGACACCCTCCGCAGCGGAATTGCACGGGCAAGCGTCGATTTTAGCGGGAAAGTCCGCCTCGCTCCCCCGTCATGTGGCGATTATCATGGATGGCAATGGTCGCTGGGCGCAGGCACGCGGGCAAGCGCGATACACGGGCCATAAAGCGGGTGTTGAAAGTGTGCGTTCAACCATTGAGGGCTGTATTCGTCACGGG